>JAFYIK010000278.1 GCA_017538685.1 Bacteroidales bacterium
CAGCTCTACGGCGACATGAGCAACCGGGTGATGTCAATCCTCAAGGAGACTGTTCCTTCTATAGAAGTCTATTCAATCGACGAAGCATTCCTCAACCTCGAAGGCCTGCCGCTGGAAGGTCTTCAGCAGAAAGGCCGTGACCTTTCGGCCCGTATCCGCAAGGACACCGGCATCCCGGTCAGCATCGGCATCGCCCCCACCAAAACCCTTGCAAAGATTGCCAGCAAACTCTGCAAGCAGTACCCCAAGCTCCGCGGCTGCTGCCTTATGTACCGGCCGCAGGACATAGAGAAGGTGCTGCGCAAATTCCCCGTCGGAGACGTCTGGGGCATCGGCCGCAAGTACCGCAAGAAGCTGGAGCTTATGGGCGTGCACACGGCCTGGGACTTCGCATCCCTTCCGCGCAGCGAGGTGAGCCGGCTGATGAGCGTCACCGGCGTCAAGACCTGGCTGGAACTTCACGGGGAGCCCTGCATCCAGTTCGACGAGGTACCGCGCGACCGCCAGACCATCTGCGTGTCCCGCTCCTTCGCGCACGATATGACTGACATAAACAAGCTGGACGCAGCAGTTGCCACCTTCACCGCAAAGGTCGCCGAGAAACTCCGCGCCCAGCAGATGAAGGCATACGTGCTGCACGTGTTCATCCTCACCAACCGCCACCGCGAGGAGAAGCCGCAGGACTACAGCATCCGCACCACAGGCTTCGAAGTGGCCACCAACAGCACCATCGAGATGACCGACGCTGCCGCCGCGGCGCTTAAGACAATATTCAAGAAGGGCTTCGGCTACAAGAGGGCCGGCGTTATGGTGACCGACCTGGTGGACAGCGACAAGGTGCAGGGCGTCTTCTTCGACACCGTCGACCACGAGAAGCAGGACCGCCTGATGAAGGTCATCGACAGCATCAACAGCATCAACGGCCGATCGACCGTCCGCATTGCCTCCAACGGCGAGATGGACCAGTACTCCACCCGCGCCCACGTCTCGAAGCGCTACACCACCCGCTGGGATGAGCTGATGGAGGTTGTAGTCTAGCGTTTTTTTACTAACTTACAGCCCGATTGCGCTAGTGCCATGAAACTGTCAAAAGGCTGGAAATGGATACCCACCCTCTACTTCGCAGAGGGCCTTCCCTACGTTGCGGTTATGACCGTGGCCGTAGTGATGTACAAGAAGCTCGGCCTGTCCAATACTGAAATAGCCCTGTACACCTCGTG
The DNA here is from genome assembly GCA_017538685.1 of Bacteroidales bacterium. Next base: position 1,221 of record JAFYIK010000278.1, read on the forward strand.
GCTCTACCTTCCGTGGGTCATCAAGCCGCTGTGGAGCCCTTTCGTGGACCTCATCAAGACCAAGCGCTGGTGGATCAACACTATGCAGACGCTGATGGCCGCGGCATTCGCCGGAGTGGCATTCTTCATTCCTGCCGACCATTATGTCCAGATAACGCTGGCGTTCTTCTGGCTGCTGGCTTTCGCTTCCGCCACTCACGACATCGCGGCCGACGGCTTCTATATGCACGGCCTCGACGAGGGCGGGCAGAGCTTCTTCGCCGGCATCCGCAACATCTTCTACCGCGTGGCCATGATTTTCGGCCAGGGCGTGCTGGTGATGTTCGCCGGCTGGATCGAGCAGGGCAAGCTCTTCCCCAGCCTGAACGGAAACATAGCGCTTTCGTGGAGCCTGAGCTTCTACCTGCTTGCAGCCATCTTCATAGCCCTCACGATCTGGCACCGCTTCGTGCTCCCCAGGCCCGAGAGCGACGCGCCCCGCAGCGACATTTCAGCGAAAACCATCTGGAAGGAGTTCGTCACGACCTTTGTGACCTTCTTCAAGAAAGACCATATGGGTCTGATATTCTTCTTCCTGCTGACCTATCGTCTAGGAGAGAGCCAGCTGGTGAAGATTGCCCAGCCATTTATGCTTGACACAACGCAGGCCGGAGGCCTCGAGCTGGCCACTGCCACCGTCGGAGGAATCTACGGCACCCTCGGTGTGATAGCCCTGCTGCTGGGAGGTATGCTCAGCGGTATGGTGATCAGTCGCGACGGCTTCCGCCGCTGGCTCATCCCGATGGCCCTTGCCATCAATCTGCCTGACCTAGTATATGTGATAATGTCGCTCTGCGGCACGAAGAGTGTTGCCCTTATATCATCCTTCGTGTTCCTCGAGCAATTCGGGTACGGTTTTGGCTTTAC
>JAFYIK010000028.1 GCA_017538685.1 Bacteroidales bacterium
CTCTCATATCTGGAAGACAATGCTCCACATATGGCGAAGCTCTATTCGAGAGTCCTCGGATTGATGGAGGAGAAAAAACCGTGGCTGGACGGGGATTTCTGCGTCGGGCAGCTGGCGAAAAGGCTTTTCTGCAACAGGTCGTTTTTGTCGCGTACTATAAATATATGTTCCGGGCACAACTTCCGCTGGCTCGTGAATTACTACAGGATAGTGTACGCTGCGGAGCTAATGAAGAAAGATCCGCATATGAAGGTCGAGGAGGTGGCGAAGATGTCGGGATTCAACACCCTTCCTACCTTCAATTATGCTTTCAAGCTGCTGATGAAAGAACGCCCCAGCGAATTCCTGGCGAAAGTCAGGAGGGAGGCTACTCCGCGACCCCTTTCCAGGTGGAGGGCACTTCTGCAGTGATGGTGAGTGGCTCCTTCCTTACGGGGTGGATGAAGTTGATGCTCCTTGCGTGGAGGCAGATTCCTCCGTCGGGATTGGAGCGTGGGGCGCCGTATTTCAGATCGCCCTTGATGGGGCAGCCCAGATGGCTCAGCTGGCAGCGGATCTGGTGATGGCGTCCGGTGAGCAGTTCGACCTCCACCAGATGATAGCGGTCCGTGCTGCAAAGATATCGATAGTTGAGTTTAGCCAGTTTCGCGCCGTTCCTGCCTTCCGCGGCGACATATGATTTATTCTGCTTTTCGTTTCTTGTAAGCCAGTCCTCGAGGTGACCCTCGGCGGGTTCGGGCTTTGAGCAGCAGAGGGCCCAGTAGGTTTTGTGTGCTTCCGACGTGCGGAAGGCGTCGCACAGGCGGCTGAGCGCCTTTGAGGTTTTGGCGAAAACGCACACTCCGCTCACCGGGCGGTCCAGCCTGTGCGGCACTCCCATAAACACCTGACCGGGTTTATCGTCGCGTCCTGCGATATAGGCCTTCAGGGTTTCGGCGAGGCACTCGTCACCGGTCTTGTCGGCCTGGACTATCTCCCCGACTTTCTTGTTTACGACAATGAGGTGGTTATCTTCAAAAAGAATCCGGGACTCAAGGTCCCGGATCTCATTGTCTGTCAGTGTGCGGTATTGAGCCACTCTTACTGGATGCTGACGTTCACGCGCTTCTGGTCTCCGTCCACCTTGCGGGGGTTGCAGGCCACCTTGACGTTCTTGGCGGGAACCTGATTTGCGAAGAGCCAACCCTTCACGAGGTTCGCGCGCTCGACTGCGAGGGCTGCATTGTACTCAGCTTTGTCTCCTCCCTTGGGAGCTGCCTTGTCTGTGTCTTTGGCATAGGCCTCGATGAGGATGACGGACTTCTTGTCGGAAGCGTTCCACACATCGAGGAACTCCTTCAGGGTCTCCTTGGCGTCCTGGGAAAGGGCGCACTGCTCGTTTGCATAGAGAAGGGATGCGGTAGGCACTGCGAAGCTGGTGGCGCCATAGGCGGTTGCCTTCTTGGCCTGTGCGAGAGCCTCACGATAGGCCTCTGCGCCCTCGGCGACGGTCTCGCTTGCGCTAAGGGTAACTTCTTCGGTAAGCTCGAAGGTGCGGGCTGCAAGTCTTGCGGCCTCTTCCTCAGCTGCTTTCTGGCGGGCTGCCTCTTCGGCGGCCGCCTTTGCTGCTGCCTCTTCGGCAGCTTTCTTCTTCTTTGACTGGCAGGATGTCGCGCCCACTACTACAAGCGCTGAAAGCGCTGCCACTGCGATGATGTTGTACAGTTTCATAATATGTGTGTGTTTATATTTTACTCTACTAAATCTATAATCGCTGCGAAGATAATGATTTTCCTTCTTTTTTCAAAAAAATATTAATTGTGACAATTTGTCATTAAAAGGCGGATGGCACGGGTTTCGATGTTAGGGTTGTGACCTTCGGAGACGAGGGTGAAGTGAGACAAAAAGTTAAAAAACAGATATTATGGGAAAAATTATCGGTATCGACCTCGGAACAACCAATTCCTGCGTCGCAGTGATGGAAGGCAACCAGCCTACCGTCATCATCAACAATGAAGGCCACCGCACGACTCC
>JAFYIK010000279.1 GCA_017538685.1 Bacteroidales bacterium
AGGTCTCCCGTTTTCGGCAGACCTAATTCGTTTATATCCCTGATTCATAATTGGTTAGCCCCCACGCCGGAGGAATTAGAGTCGCGAAGAGGCGAGTGGCAGGGGGTCTGGGGGGTACGCCCCACAGTGCCCCGGTGGGGCAGCTGCGAAGCAGCGGGGGTGGTAAGCTACTCGTCGCTCGCGACGAGTATGCTCCACAAAAAAATCCAGCCGGATTTTGGCTGGACTATTTTGTGGAGCATAGGGGATTCGAACCCCTGACCTATAGATTGCGAACCTATCGCTCTACCAACTGAGCTAATACCCCATTTGGGACTGCAAAAGTAATACTTTTTTTCATTTAATTAGTATATTCGCGACATTAATTCAAAATAGGTATTATGCTCGGACTTATAATCGCCATCCTCGGATGGATTGCAGCTATCTGGTGTATAGTGGACATTCTCAAGAAGAACGCTGATCTGCTTATGAAGATTCTCCTCATCGTTCTTGTTCTTGCGACCAACTGGCTCGGAGTAATCCTCTACTACTTCTGGATCAGGCACAACGTGAAATAAAACGCAACGCAGGCCTGACTTGAGGAAAACTTCACTCATATTATTTTTCATACTTCTCGCTTCGCCGGCCTTCGCACAGTTGACGAAGCAGGATAGCTTGTCGATAGCTCCCCTGGACACTCTCGACGCCGCCATCGTCCGCGACGAAAGGACTATACGCGAGACGGCCACCCAGACCAGTATCAAAAAGATAGAAGGCGCAGAGATCGGGCGCAACTTCGCCGTCCTGGGATCTCCTGACCTTATCAAGGCTCTGCAGATGCTTCCGGGCGTTTCCGATGGCTCGGAACTTTCTTCCGGCCTGTATGTCCGCGGCGGAGATGGCTCGGACAACCTGTATCTGCTGGACGGAGTGCCTATGTACCAGATTAGCCATATGGCCGGTCTGTTCTCTTCGTTCAACACAGACGTAATTGATGATGCTGACTTCTATAAAGGCGGTTTCCCGGCTCGCTTCGGCGGCAGGCTCTCCTCCGTGGTGGACGTAGGCGTACGTGAAGGCAATTTCAAAGAATGGCACGGCAACGCCTCGTTGGGGCTGATCGACGGACATATCCAGGTCGAAGGACCGCTGATTCCCGGCAAGACGTCTATCAACTTCGGAGTCAGAAGGACTTGGACAGACATTGTCAAGAGCGTGGCGATGCTGTTCATCAAGAGCGAGAGAGGACAGGAGATGGCCGGAAAGACTCATTACGATTTCGGCGATTTCAACCTCAAACTGGTGCACAAATTCTCGCCCGTAAGCAAGCTTTCGTTCTCGGGCTACTACGGCCAGGACCTGCTTAAAGCCGCGGTTATGGTCAGGCAGGAGGATATGAAAGAGGATTTCATCTTCGATCTCAAATGGGGAAACATCCTCGGCACGCTTGCCTGGGACCGTCAATTCTCGGAGACCTTCGATATGCACGCCTACGCGTACTACACGAATTACTCCGCGCGTATGAAAATAATCCTCGAGGGATCATCCGTGGAGGTGGATGAAGACGGAAATAAAACCACCACGGCCCTGCATATGCACGAAAACAACAATTCGCGCATCTACGACCTCGGCATCGGCGCCAATTTCTACGACAAGCGCTTTGACGGACATCACCTCCGTTTCGGCGGCAGCGGCGTATGGCACACCTACAACCCTTCGAGGGACGAGCTCTTCAAGGCGGAGATGAACAAAATATCCGTTCTCAACACCGGCGATTCGCAGTCCAAACGCTATCTCGGCGCGGAATTCGGCGTCTATGGCGAAGACGAAATCTCGCTCGGGCGGCAGTGGCGCATCAACCTTGGCCTTTCCAACGCGCTCTTCGTGGTGGACGGCAAGGCCTATTACCGTCTCGAGCCGCGCGCCGCTTTCAAGTTTATGGCCACGGACTACCTCGACGTAAAGGGCTCCTTCACCACTATGAACCAGTTTGCCCACAGCGTTTCGGCGAGCTACGCAGACCTGCCC
>JAFYIK010000280.1 GCA_017538685.1 Bacteroidales bacterium
CTACACCGCCGGCTGGGACAAGAACCCCACGATACGCAACTATTTTGTGGGCCTGACCTACGCCTATCCGAGCGACCTGTTCCAGATGATCGTGAACAAGATGCTCGGCCTGGACGTGGAAGGCGGCCTGATGAACTATGTACTGGACGTGCAGAACGGCTACGTGTCCGGCGAACTGGGCACGGAGACTTCGCCCTCGGTCCAGATGTGCTACTGGCGCTGTGGTGACGGAAGTCGCCTGATTGCCGTGGCCCTTATGGGCTATGAGTACAATCTGGAGGAGCCGGATCCTTCCTGGTCCGACGAGGAGGTGGACGAGAATATCTTCGTGAATCTGACCGACCTTGCGTTTTTCCGGATCAGGAGCGACGAGGCGATCTGGCGGCCCGTTTCCGTCCGGGAGGTCTGCGGCCGGAATATCAACTTCAAGGAGTTTGACGAAATCCGGCTTCCCCGTCAGGGCAAGGACATCGAGCTGGATGTCGTGGGCGCGGAAATCCGCACGACGACGCTCAAGTGGAACGGCAACGGTTTCACGGTAGCCCGCTAGGGCACTGAAAAACAGTTAGTTAGTAGTGTAAATATGACAGACAGCAAGGCTGTCCTGTTGCTGCACTGCCCCGACCGGCAGGGCATCATCACGGACATCACGGGTTTCATCACCCGGCATCACGGCAACATCGTCTATCTGGACCAGTATGTGGACCTGCTGGACGGCCGTCTCTTTATGCGCATCGAGTGGGAACTGTCGGACTTCGACATCCCGCGCGAGCGGATCAAGGCGACCATCGACGAGTTGTTCGGCGAGCGCTATGCGCTGTACACCAGCCTGGCGTTCAGCGACGAGCGTCCGCGTATGGCCATCTTCGTGAGCAAGATGAGCCACTGCCTCTACGACCTGCTGGCCCGTTACCGGGCGGGGGAGTGGGAGGTGGACATCCCCTGCATCATCTCGAACCACGAGGACCTGCGCTATGTGGCGGAGCAGTTCGGCATCCCCTTCTACGTGTGGAGCATCGCGCCGGACAAGTCGAACCGCGCCCAGGTGGAGCGCGAGGAGATGGAACTGCTTCGCCGCAAGCGGATCAGTTTCATCGTGCTCGCGCGCTATATGCAGGTGATCAGCGACGAGATGATCGCGGAGTATCCGCACCACATCATCAATATCCACCACTCGTTCCTGCCGGCCTTCGTGGGGGCGAAGCCCTATCACCAGGCCTATGAGCGGGGGGTCAAGATCATCGGGGCCACGAGCCACTACGTCACGCGCGAGCTGGACGCGGGGCCCATCATCGAGCAGGACGTGGTGCGCATCAGCCACAAGGACACGCCGGACAGCCTGGTGCTCAAGGGCCGCGACCTGGAGAAGATCGTCCTGAGCCGGGCGGTCTCCAAGCATATCGAGCGCAAGATCCTGACCTACAAGAACCGGACGATCGTGTTCGGTTAGGCGAGTCCCGGCTTGCAGGGGCGGCCGATGCTCTGCCGCCAGGCGAAGAAGAGTTCCTCCGTGGCCAGGGCCATCTTGGTCACGGAGAACTTTTCGTCTTCGGGGTAGATGTACCAGGTGTCCTGGAGGGTGTTGAGGTCGACGCAGTCGCCGTATTTGCCGAGGTATTCGTATTCGATGTGGCAGGAGTAGAGCGAGGGCACGGGGAGTCTCATCTCGAAGGGGTCGCCCTCGACGTCGGTGCCGCTGACGCGGAATCCGTCCATATCGTGCACGAGGGTGCCCTGTCCCAGCCGGACGAAGGCCTTGGCGTTGGGCAGGGTGTCGACGTGGACGTGCAGGGGCCCCGTGCAGTAGCGGCCTTCGGCGATTTCGGCCCGCACGTTCTGCCGTTCCCATTCGTACCAGTCGGGGATGTGGGAGAATTCCGTTTCACCGCTGTCGGCGCGCAGTTCGCCCAGGGGGCTCATCGTCCAGGTCTTGCCGCAGTGCTTGCAGCGCAGCTGCACGCCTTCGGAGGTCATTTCGTATTCGGTGCCGCAGGCGGGGCACTGGTAGAGGACTTTGTGCAGGCCCTCTGCGCGCCTCTTGTAGCGGGTGATGATGCCGCGGGCTTTCTGCCAGGCGAAGTCGTCGTACTGGAAGGCTTCGACGAGCCGCTGGTTGATCTCGTCCACGCCGGCGGCCTTTAGCTCTTCAGCGGTGTAGAGGAGGGTGAAGTCGGCTTCGGTGGGCTTGACGCCGCGTTCGTGGAGGTTCCAGAAGGGGGAGTTGACGTGGTGGCCGTGGCAGATGAGGGCCGCGACCGGGACGCCCATCATCTTGCAGAGTTTCCCGAGGGACTCGGGCAGGACGGCCGTGGTGCCGCAGAGGGAGTAGCGGGCTTCGGGGTAGACGACGGCGATGTCGCCGTTGTCGAGGACTTTGCGGAGCTGGCGCACGAGGGTGGCGTCGTTGGTGAATTTGCGTTTGCAGATGCAGCCTACGTTGCGAAGGAGCCATTCGCGCCCGATGAAGCCGTCGATGGCGACGACGTAGTTGGCCTTGTCGGGGTAGATGACTTTAGTGGCCACCTTGAAGTCGAGGAAGGCGTTGTGGTTGCAGAGCAGGAGGTAGGGGGGCTTGAGGTCTTCGGTGCCGTGGCGGTGGATGATGGTCTTGTGGCGCTTGACGGCGGGGAAGCTGAGAAGGGCGGTGACGGGCTTGAGGTACCATCTCGTGCGGATGGGGTCTTTGGCCATGTCGAATCGTTCGAAGGGCTTCTTCATCAGGTGGAGGTTTTAGCGAGGTGCAAGTTAGTAATTCTCCGGGTTTTGTGCAAGTGGGGGGTGCGGGGATGGGAATCTTTCGTTATATTTGTCCGTGTAATCAATCTTTCGGCTTATGAAGCATATCATCTTGTTTTTGGCGCTTATCCTGAGTGCGGGTTCGCTGACTATGTGCAGGCAGGAGCGGGCGGAGGCCCTGGTGAAGGAGTTTTTCGAGGAGCGGGCGGATGAGTATGTGGGGTATGAGCCGGTGTCTTTCGGGGAGCTGCGGGCGTTTTACCGGGATCCGAATTTTATACCGCCGGCACGGGATTTTCATTCGTGGGATGATGAGGAGGAAGAGGAAGTGCTCGAGACTCCGCCGCTTTCGCCGAATGAGCTGAAGTTTGCCGGGTGGGATATGTCCCATACGTTCCGTATCCTGAACGAGTCGGGAACGGCCGAACTCCAGGAAATGTTGTTCTCTTTCGACAAGGGCCTGACCCGGATCACGGACTGGAGGTGACCTTGCTCTGTCATTTCGAGCTTGTCGAGAAATCTCCTTCCCCGACAGGTCTGCGCCGGTCTAAATAGAAAAGAGCGCCATAC
>JAFYIK010000281.1 GCA_017538685.1 Bacteroidales bacterium
AGGCGACTACGCCGCCGGCAAGGCGCTGATCGAGAAATACGCGGTCAACATCGATCCCGAACTCCACAAGGAAGTGAAGGCGCGTTACGAGGCGCTTCACCTCAAACCCTATGGCGGTTTCATCAACCCGGAGATCGTGCCCGTCAAGAAAGGCGGCAAAATCGTGGACTACAAAGTCGAGTATCCGGACGATTTCCTCGCCCAGCAGCTTGAATACGGAAAGAAATACCGCGCACTGTAATTAAAAGAGGATTTCGTACACGAAACGGGCTTCTTGTGTACGAACTATGCGGGAATCAAGGCGCTGGCGGCGGCGCGGTCGCGGAGAAGTTGGGTTTTCAGTTCCTCGAAGGAATTGAAATGTATTTCGTCGCGGAGTTTGTCCACGAAGGTCACTTTCAGGTCCAGGCCGTAAATCTCTTCGTCGAAGTCGAAGATGTTGGTCTCGATCTTTTCATTGTGGTCTATGTTCGTCATTCCCCACAGCTGTCGGCCTTCGACCTCGACTCTCGTCAGATACGCCCCGACTCCCGGAAGGCACTTCAGGGGTTCGCGCAATTTCATATTCGCAGTCGGAAAGCCTATCGTCCGGCCCATCATATTTCCGCTCACCACTACCCCGCTCAAACTGTACTCGTATCCGAGCATCTGAGCCGCCGATTTTACATCTCCAGCACTCAAAGTCTTCCTGATTTTGGTGGAAGAAATATAATTAGGGGATGCTGACTCTCCCCAGCAAATCTGTGCCACCCTCGGCCTTTCTTCTACGGGGGACACCCCCGAATCCCCCAGCGGCCTTTCTCCCTTTCCGTATTTGTCTTCGTCAAATACCCGGGCCGGCCGGGCGTCTGATGACGCCTTATTACCCACCGCACAAGCAGAAACCACTTCCGCCTTTAATCCAACTATATCGGATAATGCGACTATCTGTTCCGTCGAGAGCCCGTCGGAGCCGAAGCGGTTGTCGTAACCCAGAACGATGGAAGTAACGCCATAATCCTTCTGCAGGAGTTCCAGATACTCCCGTGCAGTCAGGGCTGCGAAGTCGCGAGTGAAAGGGAGAACCTCGACGCGATCCACGCCGAGCCCCTTCAGAAGCGCGATTTTTTCGTCGAGCGAAGTAAGGAGGCGAAGGTCGCGGGAGCCGCCGCGCAGCACCGTCCTGGGGTGAGGCCAGAAAGTGAGGATGAGACTCTGCTCGGAGCGCTCGCGCGCCGTCTCGAGCAGAGTCTCTATCACTGCGCGGTGCCCGAGGTGGACACCGTCGAAAAAGCCTGTCGCCGCTACAGCCATTTAACCACGGGGAAATCCTGGCGGTGAGGAAGCAGGTCGTTCTTCGGGTAGATGCGTGTGCCTACCTGATACATACCCGTCCTCTCCGGGAGCACGTTCACCCTGAAGGTCGCGATGCCGTTCTGGAAGCTGACGAGCTCGAAGGGAGCGACTTCCTGAATGTGGTGCGCGCCCTTGGCGTCGGTGCTGGTGAAGAGCATCTCCACCCCGATGTATTCCGGCTTGATACGGCCCATATCGATCACCACTTCGCCGGTCAGCAGATTCTCCTGCGAAAGCACGTAGGATGCGCCCGGCTGGGTGTACGAAACGATACGCATATTGTCCCACTCATCGGCCATAAAGCGCTTCCAATCGGCGATTTCGCGTGCGATTGCAGCCTTGTTCGCGGCAAGCTGCGTATAACGCTCCGCCTGCGGGATGTAGTACTGGTTGCAGTAGTCCGTGAGCATACGGTTGGTCGTGAAGTTGGATGCGACCTTGGCGATGGTGTTCTTTATGTAGCTGATCCACTTGACGGGAAGGCCGCTCTGGGCGTCTACGTCGTAGTAGTCGGGAGCGATTTCGTTCTCGATGGTGGCGTAGATAGTCGCAGCATCCAGCTCGTTCTGGTAGTCCTGGTCGTCATAGGTGCGCTCGAGCGGGAGAGCCCAGCCGGCGTCCTTCTGATAACCTTCCACCCACCAGCCGTCGAGCACTGAGAAGTGCATAACGCCGTTCATCGAAGCCTTCTCTCCGGAGGTTCCGGAAGCCTCAAGCGGACGGGTCGGGTTGTTCATCCACACGTCCACGCCCTGGACGAGCCTCTTTGCGAGGGTGATATCATAGCCGGGCACGAACACTATCTTGCCGATGAAGCGGGGATCCTTGCTGATCTCCACGATCTGCTTGATGAGGTCCTGACCTGCCTGGTCGGCGGGGTGTGCCTTACCTGCGAAGATGAACTGCACCGGGCAGTTCGGATTGTTCACGATAGCATCCAGCCTGTCAAGGTCGCGGAAGAGGAGCGTCGCCCTCTTGTAGGTGGCGAAACGACGGGCAAAACCTATCGTCAGCACGTCGTCGTGGAGGTTCTCCTTGATGGTGACGATCTGACCCGGGGTGTAATGTGCACTCACGGCGGGATCGGAAAGACGGTCCCTGACCGACTTGATGAGTTCGGTCTTGAGGATCTTGCGGACGTCCCAGATTTCCTGGTCGGAGACGTTGTAAATTCCGTCGAAGCAGCTCTTGTCGTAGTGCGAAGTCTTAAACTCGTCGCCGAAGACCTTTGCGTGAAGCGCTTTCCATTCCTTGGATGCCCAGGTCGGATAGTGAACGCCGTTCGTGACATAGCTGATATAGAGCTCCTCGGGCAGATAACCGGGATACATCGAAGCGAAGATATCCTGGCTCACCTTGCCGTGAAGCATCGACACGCCGTTCACATTCTGGCTCATCGAGGCCGCGAGGGTGCTCATCGAGAACTTCTCGTCGTGGTCGTCCGGATTCAGCTTGCCGAGGGCCATAAACTCCCTCCAGTCGAGGCCGAAGCGGCGCGGGTAGTGTCCGAGATACTGGCCGAGCAGCTCTTCGGTGAAGGCGTCGTGGCCGGCGGGCACGGGGGTATGGGTTGTGTAGAGGGACGACGCGCGGACGAGCTCCATAGCTTCGCCGTAGGCGTGATGGCCGTCTTCCATAAACTCGCGCAGCCTTTCAAGGCCGGCGAAGGCGGCGTGGCCCTCATTGTAATGGTACACGGTGGGGTTGAGGCCGAGGCTGCGCAGCGCGCGCACACCTCCGATGCCAAGCAGGATCTCCTGCTTCAGGCGGTTTTCCCAGTCACCTCCGTAGAGCTGATGGGTGACCGAACGGTCCTCGGGCGAGTTCGCCTCGAAGTCGGTGTCCAGAAGGTAAAGGTCCGTCCTTCCGACGGCCACCTTCCATATGCGGGCGTTCAGCTGGCGTCCGGGGAAGCTCATCTGCACGGTCTTCCAGTTGCCGTTTTCGTCCAGCACGGGCTCGCCGGGAATCTTCATAAAGTCCTGGGCGTCATAGCCTGCGACCTGGTTGCCCTGAGGGGTAAGGCGCTGGGTGAAGTAACCGTAGCGGTAGAGAAGGCCCACAGCCACGAGGTTTACGTTCATATCGCTCGTCTCCTTCAGATAGTCGCCGGCAAGGATGCCGAGACCGCCCGAATAGATCTTGAGCGAGGTGTCGAGGCCGTACTCCATACAGAAATATGCCACTGAAGGTTCGGTCCTCTGTTTTTTGAGCTCCATATAGGAGTCGAACTCCTTCATAACGGCGGCCAGACGGCCAAGGAATTCGGCATCGCAAGCGAGCTGCTTATATCGTTTGAGAGTTACTTTGTCGAGAATCACCATCGGGTTGTGGCCGGATTTGTGCCACAGTTCGGCGTCGATGCTCTTGAACAGCGCCTTTGCGCTGTCGTTCCAGCACCACCAGAGGTTTTTGCACAGAGTTTCCAGCCCTCTGAGCTCCTCGGGAAGGTGACGGGTGACCATCACGCTCTGCCAGGATGGGGTTGCGTTGAGGTTATACATAAAATGTCCTACTGTTTTGTTTCTAGTGCTTCATCCACACGGATTGCGAAATCGCTGAGCACATTCATAAAGTTGATGAACGCCTCATAAGGCGTGTCATAGGGGTTGAAATACTTATGGACGTCGCCGTCGGAGAAGAACTTCGTGCACATATAGTACAGATGGTCGCTCTCCTGGAGATGACCGTAGTCCGCCCAGAGGATAGGGTCGTTGAGGATTGCGAGCTTCTCACCGAGGGCATACACCTTGTTGAAGGCGTCCGCCTGGAGCTCGTTTCCGAGCCAAGCGGTGAGGTCGCGCTCTTCGTCCGCCCAGGAAATCGGGTTCGGAACGGAAAGCGGGGCGACGGCGTCGTACTTGGCCGCGGCCTCCGAAGGGGTCACGAATTCGTACTGGCGGTCTGCAAGTATCTTCTTCGGCAGGGCCTTCATAAAATCAAAGATGCCGGACTCGGCTTTGTTGTGCTCGCCGAAGGTCTCGTAGTCCATAAAGAGGTTGATCACCTCGCCCGGAGCTGCGTCCAGCGCGTCCTTGAAGGTGTCTGCGGTGATAGCGCCCTGGGTGCCGAAGCGGAAGGCGATGTCGTCCGAGAGCATATAGTTGCGCAGAAGGAGTTTCTGATCCTCCACCAGGTCGTTGGAGTAGAGATAGTTCGGGCTCCTCCAACCCATAATGTGGCGCGCGCCTTCGGTCAGGACGGTCTTGAAGCCCATATCGTAGACGAGCTTGCCGATGCTGTCGGAATAGACGAGCTCCGTGTTACGGAAGGTCGTCGGGGTCTGGCCGAAATACTCCTGGATGGCAGCCTGATGCTTGAGCACCTGATGACGGAACTCAGCTTCGTTGCCTATAGAAGCGAGGGAATGGTAATAGGTCTCGGAAAGGAATTCCACACAGCCGGTCTTAGCTAACTGCTGGAAACTCTCGATCACCTCGGGAGCATACCTGTCGAACTGTTCGAGCACGGAGCCGGACAGCGAGAACGCCACCTTGAACTTGCCCTTGCCTGCCTTGATGGCCCCGAGAAGGAGTTCGTTCATCGGGAGGTAGCACTTGCGAGCAACCCTCTTCAGGATAGTTCTGTTGGCGAAGTCGTCGTAGTAGTGAGAGTCCTTGCCGATATCAAAGAAGCGATACTGACGAAGCCTTGTAGGCTGATGGACCTGAAAATACAGACATATAGATTTTGCCATAACCGTGTGTGTTTACTTTACGAGTGAATAATAAATGTCCTTGAGCTTTGCAGCTGCGTGATCCCACTTGAGGGCGTTAACCTCGTCGAAGCCCTGCTTCGCGGCGAAGTCTGCCAGCGCAGGATACTTGATGAGGGCGTAAATGTCGTCAGCCATAGCGTCCACATCCCAGAAGTTCACCTTGAAGGCGTACTTCAGGATTTCGGCGGCGCCGGACTGGAAAGAGATGATACTCGGGACATTGCTGCGCATAGCCTCGAGGGGGGAGATACCGAAGGGTTCGCTCACGGACGGCATAATGTACACGTCGCTGAGTGCGAACATCTTCTGGACGTCGGCTCCGCGGAGGAAGCCGGTGAAGTGGAAGCGGTCGGAGATGCCGAGCTTCGCCACCTGGCGGATGGCGCGGTTCATCATATCACCGCTTCCAGCCATCACAAAGCGGACGTGGTCCGTGCGCTTAAGGACTTTCGCGGCGGCGTCGATGAAGTACTCGGGGCCTTTCTGGAAGGTGATACGTCCGAGGAAGGTGACTATCTTGTCCTGGACTCCCCTCTTGATCTCGATGTTCTCGCGCCCGCTGAAATCCACCGCGTTGTGGACTGCGACGACTTTGTCAGGGCTGATTCCGTATTTGTTGATGACTATGTTGCGGGTAAGCTCGGAGACGGCCACAACTTTGTCGGCGGCCTCCATTCCGCGGCGCTCGATCGCATACACGCGGGAGTCCACCATATCGTCTGTTCCACGGTCGAACGAGGTAGCGTGGACGTGGACCACGAGCGGTTTGCCCGTCAGCTCCTTCGCCGCGATGCCGGCGAGGTAGGTCAGCCAGTCGTGGGCGTGGATCACGTCGAAGTCGTCCTTGCGCTGCATAGCGATGGTTCCGCCCACCTGCGCGTACCTGCTCACCTCTTCGAGGAGGTTCGCGCCGTACTTGCCGGAGAACTTGAACTTCTGGCCGAAACCGATGGTGGTCTCGGTGAGCTTCTTTTTCTTCATTTCCTCGATGGCCTCGAAATACTCGTCGGGGTCCACGTAAGGAACGATGTTGGAATCGACGCAGATGAACTTGACCTTATCGAGGAACTCGTCCACCGTCTCGCTTACGTTTTCGACGGCGACATCGCTCGCGTTGATAATCTTGGTGCAGCTTTCATCTTCGTCTCCGCTGGCCGCGGGCATCACGAACAGGGTCTCCACGCCGTTGTGCGCAAGGCCTTCCACGATACCCTTGCAGGCGGTTCCGAGGCCGCCCGCGATGTGGGGAGGAAACTCCCAGCCGAACATCAGTACTCTCATTTCTATTCCTCCTTATAAGTCTTGAGAAGATTTTCACATACGAGCAGCGCGGCGGTGCTGAGCGACGAAGAGATCGCTCCGTGGGGCTCGAACGGCGGATCGCCGTCGTAGAGCTCGGAGAATGCTCCGACGCCGTGCTTGTTAAGATCCTGGAAGAATCCTTCCAGCAGCCACTCCGCCTTCTTCCAGAACGCCGGGCCCTTCACCTTGAAGCAAAGCATCACGTAAGGGGCCAGCAGAGTAGGCCAGGCGCAGCCGTTGTGGTAGGCGAGGTCGCGCTCCACCTGCGAGCCTTCGTAGACGCCCTTGTAACGGACGTCGCGAGGCGACAGCGAGCGGATTCCCCTGGCTGTGACGAGTTCGTTGTCCACCACCCTGAGGACGGAGGAGAAACGCTCCTCATCCACCGGGGAGTAGGCCACTGCGAGCGCCGAGAGCTGGTTCGGGCGGACTTCGGTGTGCTGGCCTTCGTTGTCGACGTAGTCTGCCAGGCAGCCGAGGCGCTCGTTCCAGAAGGTCGGGGTGAAGTTCGCCTTCACGAGCTCGGCTATCGGGGTCCACTCCTTCGCGAAGCGGCCGTTGCCGTACTTCTTGTCCATCGTGCAGGCGAACATAATCGCACTGTACCAGAAGGCGTTGGTCTCCACCTGGTAGCCGGCGCGCTCGGTGACCGCACGGCCGTCGATATAGGCGTTCATCCAGCTGAGGGCAACGCCGTCCATCTGGGCCCAGATGAGTCCGTTCGGGTGCATTGCCACCTCCTTGCGGACGCCGGGTTTGTAGCTTTCCAGAATCGCCTTCATCGTCTTTCCGTACTTCTTCCAGACGAGCTTTTCGTCTGCGCCGAAAGCTATGTACTGCTGGAGAGTTTCCGCCAGATAAAGCGGGGCCTCAACCTGGGTCGTGCGATGGAACAGGCGCTCCTGGTTGTCTTCCAGAAGGTTATCGAGTATCTCCTCGAAATCCTCCGGACGGCCGGCGTAAAGGGTGAGGCCGGGCAGCGCCACGAGGGTCTCGCGGAGCAGGCCGGTCGGAAGCCAGGAGTAGCCGGCTTCTATCCTCTTGCGGCCGTTGTGGTAGGTGGTGAGGAGATTGGCGCAGGCGATGAGGGCGTCGTGGCCGTCGGTCTCCACGCTCTCGAGTTTGTACTGCGCTTCGTAGTCTTTCTTGAAGGTCTTGGGATCCTCTTCGTACTTGCTTGCCGACACATAGACGGCCTCGCCTGCCTTCATATTGAGGCTGAAGATACCGGGCGAGAGAAGGTCTTCCTTACAGTCGAAGCCGCGGCGGTATTCGTCGGAATAAGTCACTCCGTAATACCACACCGGATCGGAATTGAACTTCACGGCCTTTGAGAACTGGAGGTAGAGATCCGGGAAGGCTTCGTAGAGACGGAAGGCCGCGCCGTTCGCGGCAGGCTTCGCGGCGCCGCTGGCTACGTCGTTAGCCTGAGTCAGCGCGTGGATGTTCCTGAACGCGAGAAGCGGCCTGAACTGCACTGTCGCAGAATCAGGAGCTTCGAGCAACTCGTACTTGATGTACAGCTGATCACGGTCGGGGCAGAGGAGAAGGCTCTTACGGAACACGATAGAGCCAATCTTGCAGGTAATCTGGGGCACCGGATCGGAAGCGAAGTCCACCACATATTTGTGGCCCCTCGGTTCGTAGATGTCGCCATAGCAGTGGATTCCCAGGTTGAACTGCTTCCCGTTCACGATGAGGGACTCATCCAGCGAGGAAAGCAGGAGGAACCTGTCTCCGCCGAAGCGGTCGAGCGTGACTGCAAGAAGGCCGTGATACCTTCTGGTGTTGCAGGCGACGATCGAGGTGTTGCAATAGGCACCGGTCTTGTTCGCGCTGATAATCTCCCTCTTAAGCGAGTAGGAGAGGTTTACCAGTTCCGCCTTGTTGAATTTGAGTAATGCCATACCTTATTTTTTTGTCAGGACCACTGCGCACCTGCTGGGCAGATACAACCGCAGCTGATGGTCCACGGTCAAATGTTTCTCTCCGGGAGAGAGGCGTCCGAATCCGTCGAAGCGAACTTCGTCTGAATTGAAGACCACGTCATACTCTCCGTCTTCAACTTCGAACCCGTAATTCTCGAAAGATTGCGTCGGGTTGAAATTGAGCGCAAATATAGCATTTTTGCGCTTGAAAATCAATACTTTGTCGCCTTCGTTCGCAGTGATGAGCTCAGGGCTTGCCGAGAGCACTCCTTCGGAGGCGAGGAAATGTATCATCTGCGCGTCGAACGCCTCGAGCGAGCCGTAGCGCAGAAGAGGGTTGTCCGGCAGCGACCACTGCCTGCGGGCGTACTTGTACGACCATCCGTTCCCCTCGCGCGGGAAGTCGATCCACTCCGGATGGCCGAATTCGTTGCCCATAAAGTTCAGGTAGCCGTTTCCGGCTGTGGCGGCCGTCACCAGCCTGATGAGCTTATGCAGCGCGATGCCACGGTCCACGATCAGGTTCTGCGTGCCCTTGTTCATCGCGAAGTACATCTCCTTGTCCATCAGGCGGAAGATGATGGTCTTGTCGCCAACGAGCGCCTGGTCGTGGCACTCGGCGTAGCTGACCGTCTTTTCGTCCGCGCGCTTGTTGGTGAGTTCCCACCACATCTCGCCCATAGACCAGTCGTCGTCCGACTTTTCCTTGATCCACTTGATCCAGTGGTCCGCCACGCCCATAGCCATACGGTAATCGAAGCCCACGCCGCCCGCTGCGAAGGGAGCCGCCAGGCCGGCCATACCGCTGACATCCTCCGCTACGGTGATAGCGTTCCTGTCGATTTCGTGGATGAGCATATTGGCGAGCGCGAGGTAAGTGACGGCGTTCTCGTCCACTCCCGCGTTGAAGTAGAGTTCGTAGTTGCCGAATGCAGTCCCGAGGCCGTGGTCCCAGTACATCATACTGGTGACGCCGTCGAAGCGGAAGCCGTCCAGATGATACTCCTGCATCCAGAATTTGCAGTTGCTGAGAAGGAAGTAGACGACTTCGTCCTTGCCATAGTCGAAGCAGCGCGATCCCCAAGCCGGATGGTGACCGGCCTCGCCCTGGTAGAAGTAGAGGTCGTCGCGGCCGTCGAAGCGGCTGAGGCCTTCGAGCTCGTTCTCCACGCTGTGCGAATGGACCATATCCATAATCACGGCTATGCCGGCGGCGTGCGCGTCATCCACAAGGCGCTTGAACTCCTCGGGCGTGCCGAAACGGCTGCTGAGGGCGAAGAAGTTGGAGACCTGGTATCCGAAGCTGCCATAGTACGGA
This sequence comes from Bacteroidales bacterium, assembly GCA_017538685.1. The sequence continues at coordinate 9,602 of JAFYIK010000281.1, forward strand.
TGTTCCTGAAGCGCCATAATCTGGATTACGTTGTAGCCCAGTTTGATGACGCGCGGAAGGACATCCCTGCGGAAGTCTTCGAAGCTGGAGACCTGCTCCTTCTCGCCGCTCATTCCGATGTGGCATTCGTAGATGAAGGGAGTCTGGATTTTGCCTGGAGCTTTCGCTTTCCACTTATACGGCTGCGGGGCCCAGACCTGGGCGGCGAACGCCTTGGTCTCAGGGTCCTGGACAGCCCGGGTGACGTAGGCCGGGATGCGTTCGCCGCCCCCGCCGGGCCACTCTATCCAGAGTTTGTAAAGGTCTTCGTGGTGCAGGAAGACTTCAGGAAGCCGGAGTTCCCAGTTTCCGTTTCCAACCGGCTTCAGGGCATAGGCCTCGCTCTTCTTCCAGTTGTTGAAGTCGCCGATGAGGTAGATTTTAGTAGCGTTGGGAGCCCACTCGCGGAACACCCAGCCTTCTTTGTCTTTGTGCAGACCGTAGTAGAGATGGTTGTTCACCGCTTTGGAAAGCTTTCCGTCGCCTGCGAGTTTCTTTTTCCACTCCAGAATCCTGGTGTGTCTCGCCTCGATCTTGGCTTTCCACGGCTCCAGCCACGGGTCCGATTTGTAAATCTTCTGCATATGGTTAGTGTTATCTGTGTTCGTCGTTATGCGTCCAACTCCGCGAGTCTCTCGCGCGCCGTGCGCAGGTACTCCCTGCACTTTCCTATCAACTCCTCCGACTCGGCGAGATACTTGTCCATCTCGTCCAGCCCCGTCTGCGGGTCCTC
>JAFYIK010000029.1 GCA_017538685.1 Bacteroidales bacterium
ATTACTCAGCGCTCTTCTCGATGATCTGACGTCCGTGGTAGTAACCGCACTCAGGGCAGATGCGATGGGAGATGACGGTTGCGCCACAGTTCGGGCAAGTAGCGAGGGTGGGTACGGGAGCGAAATCGTGCGTACGCCTCTTTGCTGTTCTCTGCTTGGAGAATTTGTGTTTCGGATGTGCCATTGCTTATACTTTTTAAATATTATTTGCTCAAATACTTTGTAGTTTCAGGGTTGCATTCTCCTTCTTCGTGGACTCTCTGGAGGGGCATAGCGATACAGACGAAGTCATAGACTTCCTGGCTGAAATCCAACTCTGCTCCTTCCGGGGCATAGGTCTCTTCGAAACCCGTCTCCACCGGGATCTCGAGCGGTTCGAGGCATCTGTCGCAGAGCACAGTCACCGTGCCGCTTATCTCAGCCTCAACCTCAACGGACACGCCCCGGTTATTGACCGAAGCCTGCACCTTGATGTCCGCATCGAGTATCTCCTGATTCCCGAAGCTCTCAAAGAACTCTTTTCCTGCACTCAGACTGAGCTGGCTGACGCCTCTGCCCAGATCGTTCAGATTTACTACAAAGGGCTGCAAAGTTAACAAATTTTTAGAATAAATCAATCCTCATTGTCGCTATTTCTCTTTCGGGCCAGCGGGTCGAGCAAAATCTTGCGCAGACGCATATGGTGAGGGGTCACCTCCACCAGTTCGTCTTCCTGGATATACTCGAGCGCCTCCTCCAGAGTGAACTTGATGGCCGGAGGAAGAATAATCTTCTCGTCCGAGCCGGCAGCGCGCACGTTCGTGAGTTTCTTGGTCTTGCAGATGTTGATGTTGAGGTCACGCTCGCGGGTGTGCTCGCCCACCACCTGTCCGCCGTAGATCTCCTCGCCCGGCTCCACGAAGAAGCGGCCGCGGTCCAGAAGTTTGTTGATGGAATAGGCGATGGCCTGGCCGGTCTCGAGCGAGACGAGCGAACCGTTGTTGCGGCGCTCGATCTCCCCCTTGAACGGCTGGTACTCTTTGTAGCGGTGCGCTACCACCGCCTCACCCTGGGTCGCAGTGAGCATATTGCTGCGAAGGCCCATAAGCCCGCGGGTAGGGATCTCGAACTCCAGCAGGGTGCGGTCGCCTCGCGGCTCCATATGCACAAGCGCGCCCTTGCGACGGGTCGCTATCTCTATGGCGGCGCCCACGAACTGCTCCGGCACCTCCACCGACAGTTCCTCGATAGGCTCGCAGCGCTGCCCGCCTATCATCTTGTCCAGCACCTTCGGCTGGCCTACCTGCAGTTCGAAGCCCTCACGGCGCATCGTCTCGATGAGGATCGAGAGATGCAGCACGCCGCGGCCGTAGACCACGAACGAATCCGCCGTCAGGCCGGGCTTCACGCGAAGGGCAAGGTTCTTCTCGAGCTCCTTGTCCAGGCGTTCCTTGATGTGACGCGATGTCACATATTTGCCGTCCTTGCCGAAGAAAGGCGAGTTGTTGATGGTGAAGAGCATACTCATCGTGGGCTCGTCCACAGCAATGGGCGGCAGCGCCTCCGGGTTTTCGTAATCCGCGATGGTGTCGCCGATTTCGAAGCCGTCGATGCCCACTACGGCGCAGATATCGCCGCAATGCACCTCGTCCGTCTCGGTTTTGCCCAGGCCTTCGAAAACCATCAGCTGCTTGATTTTCTGCTTCTGCTGCACGTCGTAGCGCTTGCAGAGCGTGATCTGCTGGCCGGCCTTGATGCTTCCACGGGTGACCTTTCCCACCGCGATACGGCCCACGTAAGGGCTATACTCGAGCGAGGAAATGAGCATTTGAGGGGTTCCTTCGACCACCTGCGGGGCGGGGATTTCTACCAGGATCACGTCCAGCAGCGGGGTGATGTCCGTGCCCGGCTTACGCCAGTCAAGCGACATCCAGCCCTGCTTGGCCGAGCCGAAAACCGTCTTGAAATCCAGTTGCTCCTCTGTGGCGTTCAGGTTGAACATAAGGTCGAACACCTCTTCCTGGACTTCGTCCGGACGGCAGTTCTGCTTGTCCACCTTATTCACGACCACCACCGGCTTCTTGCCGAGCTGGAGGGCCTTCTGGAGCACGAAGCGCGTCTGCGGCATACAGCCTTCGAACGCGTCCACGAGCAGCAGCACGCCGTCGCACATATTCAGCACGCGCTCCACCTCTCCGCCGAAATCGCTATGGCCGGGGGTGTCGATGATATTGATCTTCACGCCTTTGTACGTCACGGACACGTTCTTCGCGAGGATGGTGATGCCGCGCTCGCGCTCGAGGTCGTTGCTGTCCAGGATGAGCTGGCCGAGGTTCTCGGGCTGACGCACGAGATTCGCCTGATAGATCATCCTGTCCACGAGAGTCGTCTTGCCGTGGTCAACGTGGGCGATAATTGCTATGTTTCTGATATCTGTCATTCCAACCAACTAAAAACTGGGCGCGAATTTACACAAATTCAATTGAATATCAATATATTTGTGGTGTACTAAAATCTTATTAGTTATGTTCGGACTCAGACCAGACGGGAAGAAAGTAAAGGATCTCGACCCGATTCAGCGCATTATGCCTCATATTATGACCGAGAGGCACGATTCCCAGAATTTAACCCAGTATGACTGCCCTTGCGAGCCGATCGACGATTTCATACGCGCCGAAGCGGAAAAGGGAGAGAAGTATAATTATATGCACGTCGTGATCGCTTCGATAGTGCGCTTGATTGCATTGTTCCCCCGTACGAACCGCTTCATTATGAACGGCCGCATCTACAAAAGGAACTGCATCCAGATCTCATTCGTGGTGAAGAAAGGCCTCAGCGCCGAAGCTCCGGACACGACGGTCAAGCTGGATTTCACCGGCCACGAAAGCATCTCTCAGGTACGCGATATGATCGACGAAGCCATCAAGAAGAACAATAATATGGATGCCAACAACGGCACTGACAAACTGGTTCGCCTGATCACCTTCACACCCAATTTCATCATCCGTTTCCTCGTGGGCACGATAAAGTTCCTGGACAGGCACGGCCTTCTCCCTGGCTCCATCCTCAAGGTCAGTCCGTTCCACACTTCCTGCTTCATCACCAACCTGAAGTCCATCAAAGGTCCTTCAATCTACCACCACCTCTACGATTTCGGCAACACGGGTATGTTCTTCTCGATGGGTAAGGAATCAATGGTCCCCGTCGTGAAAGGTAAGGAAATCGTCATCGGCAAACGCCTGCCCCTCTGGATAGTCACCGACGAGCGTTTCTGCGACGGCTTCTACTTCGTCAGCGCCCTCAAGCAACTCCGCATCCTCCTCGCCGACCCTTCCCGTATGGCCGAACCCCTCGAGAACCTCACCGAGGACACGAAGGTCATCGACAAGCATAGTTTCAAGAAATGAAAACGATACGCGAAGTTCTGTATGAGTGCCAGGCGCAGAAGACTGCGGTGCTGGCGACCAATTTCTATAATTATGAGACGCTGGTGTGCGTAGCGCGCGCGGCGCAGGCTGTCGGGGCGCCCGTGATGCTGCAGCTCACACGCTCGTCGATCGAGTATATGGGACTGCACACGGCCTACAAGATGGGGCGGCAAGTCATTGAGGACTACGGTCTTCAGGGCTACATCCACCTCGACCACGGTCCCAGCCTGGAACTGGTTCAGCGCTGCCTGGACGAAGGCTTCGACTCCGTGATGATCGACGCGTCCGAGAAGCCCTTCGAGGAGAACGTCGCCACCTCCGCCCGCGCGGTGGAGATGGCCAGGCCCTACGGCGCCAATGTGGAAGCTGAGCTGGGCTATGTCGCCAAGCTCGGGCAGGAGCAGGGCGGCGGTTTCACCACTCCCGAGCAGGCCGTGGAGTTCGTGAAGGCGACCGGCGTGGATGCGCTGGCAGTCTCCATCGGCTCGGCGCACGGCTTCTACAAGCTCCCGCCGCACCTCGACATCCCGCGCCTCGCCGCGATCCACGCCGCCACGCCGGTCGCCCTCGTGCTCCACGGCTCGTCCGGCATCCCCCACGACCAAGTGCGCGAAGCCATCGCCAACGGCATCGTGAAGGTGAATCTGGCGACCGAGATTAAGGATAACTTCATGAGGGCGCTCAAGAAAGTGCTCTCCGAAAGCGACGAAATCGATCTTCGCAAGGTCTTCCCGAAGGCCATGGAGCCCGTCGTGGAACTCCTGAAAGAAAAGTATTCTGTAACAGGAGCGAAAGTCTTGTGACCTTTATATTTTCGTACACGAGAATGGTCTCTGGTGTACCAAAATGGTTA
>JAFYIK010000030.1 GCA_017538685.1 Bacteroidales bacterium
GGCTTTCTGCCCTGTGCCGCACACTTTAAGAGGTCAGGTTCACGCCTGACCTCTTTTTTTGCACAAGGTGGAACTTTGATTAAATCGAAGAAGCGATCGCCTCGGCGTTGGGTCGCTCGCCGGTCATAAGGCCGTAGCCGAGAATGGCCTGGGCCTTGAGCCACTGCTTTCCGGAGATGTAATGATCGACTCCCGGAAGTTCCGAGCAGCAGGGCGTGAGATAGTTCGCCTCGAGAAGATAACGGCAGCGGATGTTATCTATTCCGGGAACGGCTTTTGGGAGTGTGAACACTACGAGGTCGGCGCAGATTTCTATGTCATCCCCGACCTGACCGGGGATCTGATCGTGCCGTATGACACTTGTTTTCAAGCCGCTGGTGAGGCAGGCGTCGAAGGCGGCTTTGCCGGCGCCGCCGAGGCCGATGACAATGGCGGAGCGGATGTCCAGCCCGTCTATCAGTTTCCGAACAGCCAGAACGTCGGAATTGAAAGCTTCGACTTCTCCAGTCGGAGTTTTCACCAAGATGTTCGCCGCGCCGATGCGCTCGACGTCGGGACTCCGCCAATCGGCGGCATCCGCGGCGGCGCGCTTGTGCGGCGCTGTGACGTTGACTGCCTTGAAGTCTTCTTTGAGAAAACGCGCGAATGCTTTATCGAAATCTTCTTCCTTGATTATTTCGTAGGGGTAGCGTCCAGAATAGGCGGCCTTAAAGAGAACCGGGCTCAAAGAACCGGCCGCAGGATACCCTATGAGGCCGAATTTAGGCATTGCGCTGGCGAACTGCTTCGAAAAGGAGGATGGCCGCGCTCACGGAGACATTCAGCGAATCCAGGCGACCGAGCATAGGGATGCGAATGTGCGCGTCAGCGGCTTTGCGCCAGATGTCGGTCAGGCCGGTGGATTCCGTGCCCATAACGATGGCGACTCCGCATTTCATATCACTGTCGTAGTAAAGATCGGAGTCCTGAAGCTGGGCTGTCAGAATCTTGATACCGCGCGCCTTAAGGAATTCAATGCACTCTTGGGAACTGCACGCCACGCAAGGCACCGTGAAGATTGCGCCTATCGAGCTGCGGATAAGGTTGGGATTATAGAGATCCGTCCACGGGTCGCATACTATCACTGCGTCGGCACCCGATGCATCCGCGCTGCGAAGAACTGCGCCCAGATTGCCTGGTTTTTCGACACTTTCAAGAACGACGATAAGCGGATTCTCGCTCAACTGAAGGTCTGCCAACCCAAGACTCCTGGTCCGTACCTCGGCAATCAAGCCTTCGGTGCCGGAACGATACGCTATCTTTTCATAGACGGATTGGGAAACCTCGAAAACTCTAGATACCCGGTCGGCGCCGGGTATGACGTCACATATTTCCGGACACACAAACACCGTGTCGATCTCGTAACCCGCCTCAATGCAATGCTCGATCTCACGGCGTCCTTCGACCACAAACAGACCCTCCGAGCGACGCTCCGAGGACTTCTGCTGCAATGCCAACAGTTTCTTGATCTTGGGGTTCTGGGCGCTGGTGATAATCTCTTCCATTATTCGAGTACGAGTTCTACGGGGCAGTGGTCGGAGCCGAAAATCTCATTATGAATGTCAGTGCTGACGATGCGGTCGCGAAGGGCCTCGCTGACGAGGAAATAATCGATTCTCCAACCGACGTTCCTTTCACGCGCCGCCATCCGGTACGACCACCAGCTGTATTTAGCCTCTTCAGGGTGCTGGAAGCGCCACGTGTCCACAAGTCCGCTGGCTAGCAGTTCGGTCATCTTTGCCCGCTCCTCGTCCGAGAAGCCGGCGTTCATATGGTTGGTCGCAGGATTCTTGAGGTCTATCTCTTCGTGCGCCACGTTCATATCGCCGCAGACAACGACAGGTTTGCCCAGACTATGAAGATATGCCCTGAAGGCATCTTCCCACTGCATACGGTAATCCAGCCTGCGAAGTCCGTCCTGTGAGTTCGGTACATACACGTTGACAAGATAATAATCCTCGAATTCGAGGGTGACAACCCTGCCTTCGTGGTCGTGCTCGTCTACACCTATGCCGTAAGAGACGCCAAGAGGATGAACGCGGGTGTAGATGACAGTTCCGGAATAACCGGGTTTATCCGCATAATTCCAGTAAGACTCGTAACCGAGAAACTCGAGGTCTATCTGACCGGCCTGCAATTTCGTCTCCTGAAGGCACACGCAGTCGGCATCGAGCTGCTCGAAGATATCCGCGAAGCCTTTGCCCGCGACCGCCCGAAGGCCGTTCACATTCCAACTGATAAACTTCATTACAGGCTCCATTCGACACCGTCCTTGGTGTCCTTAACCTTTATTCCCAAAGCTGCGAGCGAGTCGCGGATGTGGTCCGAAGTCGCCCAGTCCTTGGCGGCCTTGGCTTTCGACCTCTCCTCGAGGACCATATCCATAAGGCCTTCGATCACCTTCCCGCCGGCACCGGCGCCTTCATCGTCGCGAAGACCGAGCACACCGAACACCACGTCGTCGAAGATCTGGACGAGAGTCTGGATATCGCCCTCGCTGAGCTTAATGCTTCCGGCCTTGGCGCTGTTGATGATGCGGACCGCCTCGAAGAGCTGCGACACAGTCCCCGGGGTGTTCATATCGTCGCAAAGGGTATCGTAGACGCCTTCGAACACGGCCTTCACCTCTGGCGTGGTCGCCGGGCAGGTGTCGGGGGCGACGCCGAAGGCTTCTTCGCCATAGACATACTTGGGCTCCTTACGTCCGGCCATAGCATAGAGGTCGCGCGCCGCCTGCATCAGACGGGCGAGGCCCTTTTCCGCAGCCTGCAGGGCTTCGTTGGAGAAGTCCAGTGTTCCGCGGTAGTGCGCCTGGAGTATGAAGAAACGCACGGTCATAGGGGCGTAAGCCTGCTCGAGCTTCGGGTGTGTGCCCTCAAACATTTCGGGCAGCGTGATGAAGTTGCCGAGCGACTTGCCCATCTTCTGGCCGTTGATGGTGATCATATTGTTGTGTACCCAGTAATGCACGCCCTGCGTTCCGCGCGAGGCGACATTCTGCGCGATTTCGCATTCGTGGTGAGGGAACATAAGGTCCATACCGCCGCCGTGGATGTCGAAGGTCTCGCCGAGGTACTTCTCGCCCATCACCGAGCACTCGAGGTGCCAGCCCGGGAAGCCTTCGCTCCAGGGTGAAGGCCAGTGCATAATGTGCTCCGGCTCAGCCTTCTTCCAGAGGGCGAAGTCGTACGGGGCGCGCTTGTCGCCTTGGCCGTCCAGTTCGCGCGTTCCCTCGAGGGTGTCCTCAAGGTTACGGCCGCTGAGTATGCCGTAGTGATGGTCCTTGTTGTATTTCTGCACGTCGAAGTAGACGCTGCCGTTGCTGATGTATGCGTAGCCGGCCTCGAGTATCTTCTTTACGGCTTCAATCTGCTCGATTACGTGGCCGCTGGCGCGTGGCTCTATGCTGGGCGGCGCGACATTGAGCAGCCTCATCGCTTCGTGGTAGCGAAGCGTGTAAGTCTGCACCACCTCCATCGGCTCGAGCTGCTCCAGGCGCGCCTTCTTCGCGATTTTGTCTTCGCCCTCGTCCGCATCGTGCTCCAGATGCCCCACGTCAGTGATGTTGCGGACGTAGCGCACCTTGTATCCGAGGTGCCTGAGGAGCTTCGCCAGCACATCGAAGGTTACGCCCGGGCGGGCGTGACCCAGATGAGCGTCGCCATAGACCGTCGGGCCGCATACATACATACCGGCGCGGCCGGGGTTGATGGGCTTGAAGACTTCCTTCTGGTGCGAAAGAGTATTTGTAAGTCGTAAAACTCTCATATTCAGAACTTTCTTAAGAAACAATCCAGGGTGTTCTCCAGCAGCGAGCAGACCGTCATAGGGCCTACACCGCCGGGAACGGGAGTGATGACGGACGCTTTCGGAGCCACCGCCTCGAAGTCCACGTCGCCGCAGAGCTTGCCGTCCTCAGTGCGGTTGATCCCAACGTCGATCACAACCGCGCCCTCGCCGACCATCTCCGCCCCCACGAACTTCGGACGGCCTATCGCAGCGACGAGAATCTCGGCCTGACGGGTCACCTCCGCGATATCTTTCGTGCGGGAGTGGCAGATCGTCACCGTGGCGTTCGCATTCAGCAGCAGCTTCGCTATCGGCAGGCCTACTATGTTGCTCCTGCCTATGACCACGGCCCTCTTGCCTGCCGGATCCACGCCTGTAGCCTCGAGTATGCGCATTATCCCGCGCGGGGTACAGGCCACGGCGTGCTCACGCTCGATTGCAGCGTTGTCCTTGCCGAGCCAGAGTTCAGCCACGTTCACCGGGTGGAATCCGTCCACGTCCTTCTCGGGCAGGATCGCGCTTGTGATCTTCGACTCATTGAGATGCTTGGGCAGAGGCAGCTGAACGATTATTCCGTCCACCTTAGGGTCTGAGTTAAGCTTCTCCACCTGCGCCAGGACCTCCTGCTCGGTACTCTCCGCAGGCATCCTGACCTCGATGCTCTCAAAGCCCGCCTTCTCGCAGGACCTTTTCTTGTTGCGAACATATACCTGACTCGCCGGATCATCTCCCACGAGCACTACCGCCAAAGACGGCACCCTGCCGTACTTCGCCGGAAACTCTTTCACTTGCTCTGCCATCCGGGCAATTATGCCCTCCGCCAGTTCTTTTCCACTGATAGTCATATCTCACGCTAAGATAGTAAAAAAATATGCGCCCGGCGAGAAAAAGCCCGAAATCTCGCCGAAAACCGATTGTCGAAAAATATTATTATATTTGTTTCACGATAATTAAAACCAAATCTACAAAACCAATGAAAAAAGTTCTTCTTACCCTCGTCGCAGTCCTCGGACTCGGCATTGCAGCTCAGGCTGCTTCTTACACCATCGACGAGCAGTCGATTGATGCAATGATCGAAATGGCAGAGGAAGTCACCCCCGCAGCTCTTGAGGCCCAGGGAGCAACAGACGTCACCGTGCATCTCGGAAACGGCGCACAGCCTGTCGTAGCGTTCCTTCTCGCTCTCGTTCCTGTTACCGGTTGGCTCGCAATCCACCGTATGTATATGGGAACCTCGATTCTCGCGGTAATACTGAACATAGTCACCGGTGCCGGTTTCGGTGTGGTCTATGTCATTGACTGGGTAATGCTGCTTATCGGCGTGCTTGACAACAACATCGGCCAGTATTGCAACAACGGCCGCTGGCTGATGTGGGCAGACCTCATCTAATGCGAAAATCTCTCCACGGTCTTCTTGCAGTAGTCTTCCTCCTTCTGAGCGTTCAGGCTTCAGGCCAGCGCAGGCTTTCAGCCGATGTGGAAATGAAGACGGTAGCGGGAAAAAGCGTGGTCACAACCACCAAAAGCGTCTATTGTGCGAACAATGGACGCTTGGTGGTTTGTAATCACCGCCCCGTCGAATACATTATGGAGACCAACATAAACGGAGAGACCAAAATCTACTTCCCGAAGACAAAGGAAGTAATGGTGGACAACCAGGGGCTGACCAGCGCAAAGGATGAGCTTCTGGCTATCTTCCTTCTCGGCCGTATCGAAGACCTAGGCGTTGGCCTTTACGGCTACAGACTCCAGAAAACGGAATATGTCGAAGACGGCCTGATGAAGAAGACCTTCAAGTGTATGGACCCTTCGATGCCGCCTTTCACGGAGATAGTCTACGGTAAGGACTACCTCCCCGTGTACAGCGCCACCCTTACCGAAGACGGCCACGTGCAGACCAAGGTCTATTATTCTCACTACGAGACAGTCGGGTACGTGCCTTTCCCTCACAGGCAGACCCAGATTACCTACAATTCGCCCACGGACAGCACGGTCGTGAGAACCATCTATTCAAACGTTGTGGCGGACGGCGCCGACCCTATGTTCGATTTCACCGTGCCTGCGGACGCGAAGCCGATGGACCTGAACACCCAAAAGATGCGGTGATGCGCAAGGCCTGCCTAATAGCTATGCTGCTGTCGGCATCCCTTGCCGCTTATGGCCAGACTGACCGCGAGCTCGTGCAGAAAGCCCTCGAAGAGGCGCAGATCGAGCGCCAGGACACCACTAAGCACAAACTCTACCATCTCATAAGGCACCAGATGCGCGGGCAGTGCTATTATTCCCCCGAGTGCGTGGATTTCTTCCCGCAGGCTGCCAGTGACCTCGGTCCCATACGCGGCACCCTCTCCACGCTCGACCGCCTTACCCGTTGCACCTACATCGGCACGGCCACCTTCCCCCGTGAGTTTAAGGGCAGGGACGGCCGCATCCACGAGGGAACCGAGGCCTACAGGAGGAGGCGCAAGGAGAAATGAAACGTCTGCTCGCAACCGCCGCCCTTCTCATAACCTGCCTCTGCGCGAAAGCCCAGATCGGCAAGGACATTGAGTTTATCGATTATCTCATAGGCAATAACCTCACTAAAGACGCCATCGCGTGGATCGACGGAAGCAATTATGCTCCGTCCGACACCCTCGATTTCCTCAAGGGGCTCACGCTCTACACGGCAAACAAGCTCGACCTCGCGGCAGAATGTTTCGCGAAAGTCCCGGTGGCATCGCCATACTACGACAAGAGCCTTTATTTCGGTGCCGTTTCGCACGCGTATCTGGGAGACTACGATGAAGGCATAAAACTTATCCGGAACGCAAGCGACTCCGAACTTAAACAATATGAACTCGCCGCCTTCAGCCTCTTGCTGAACGACAAAGCCACATACGAGCAGGCGGCAAAAAGCTTCACCTACACCGACTACTCCCTCACCGAAGGGGAGAATATCTTCGGCAAGATCTACGACAGTCGCTATAACGAGCGGCAGAAGAGCCCCGCGCTGGCCGGCCTTATGTCGGCGGTGATACCCGGGGCGGGGAAGTTCTACGCCGGACGGAAGGACGAAGCTTTCGCGTCGCTGTTCACCGTCGGCATCTTCGCCGGACTCACGGCAGAATGTTGGATAAAGAAAGGTCTCAAAGACTGGAGGACCATTGCATTCGGTACCTTGGGCTCACTTTTCTACATAGGCAATATCTACGGCAGTTATATGTCGGTCAGCATATACAACGACAACTTGAGAAATGCGCAGAACAGCACTATTGTGTTTAATTTGCACGTTCCTGTCCGCAACCTTTAGCAGGGCGCAGGGCGTGACGGA
>JAFYIK010000031.1 GCA_017538685.1 Bacteroidales bacterium
AGGGGCCGAAGGAGCCGTAGGCGACTGAGTTCCGCCAGTGGCAACCGCCGACCGCGGCGCTAAAATTGCCCGAAAGAGCGCCGAATCACACGAAAACGCCACAATCGGCGCTAAAATTGCCCGAAAGAGCGCCGAATCACCCGAAAATACCCCAATCGGCGCCATAATCGCCTGAAATAGCGCCGGAGACCACCAGAACATAAAAATCGGCGCCGAAATCAAGGAAATCGGCGCCGGCTAAGATATTGAAAAGGCAGACTAGCTAGAACAAGCTGCCTCCCATTGTAGATTTGGCGGCGAGTTTCTCGCGGGCGAATTTTTCTTTGAGGCGGGCGAACTGCTTTTTTGTGTCCAGAGTGAAATTGCCGTCCTGGATCCAGGAGAAGTAGGAAGGGTCTGAGGCGTAGACCTGGCGGGCGGTCTTGCCTTTATGTTTTCCGAAGTTCACGACTTCTTCGCCCTGCTCGTTGTAGACGAGATGTCCGGCGAAATCAACGCACTTCTTCAAGACGAAGGCGGCGAGGCTATCCACATCATTCTTCAGTACATCCGGATATTTGTCCAGCTGTCCTTTCAGGACTTCGTAGGTGGCGACAGTGTCGGCTTCGGCGGTGTGTGCATTGTCGAAATCCTCGCCTCCGCAGTAAAAGCGGTACGCTGCGCGAAGGTTGCGAGGTTCCATCGCGTGATAGATATTCTGCACGTCCACCATCTTGGGGGAGTGAAGGTCCACGTCCAGATGTTTCCCGGCAAGTTCGGCCCTTTCGAACTCTTCCGCGAGCATCGGGAGGTCGAACTTCGCGGAGTTGAAGCCCGCGAGGTCGGAATCCTTGAGCCACTCGGCCACCTCGTCCGCCACTTCGTAGAAGGTGGGGCAGTCCACGAGCATATCGTCAGTGACGCCGTTCACTTTCGATGCGGCGGGATCTATAGGACGCTGGCAGCGCTTTTCGTAGTCCCAGGGCTTGATCTTCCAGGTTTTGATGCGCTGCTCGCCGCCGGGGAAAACCTTCACGAAGCTGAGTTCGATGATACTGTCGTTAGGGATGTTAAGCCCCGTGCTCTCGATATCGAAGAAAAGCAGGGGCCTCTGGAGATTCAGTTCCATTGGCTAAACTGTTTAGGAAACCATAATCGGCATAATGATGCCGCAGATCTTCTCGCTTTCGGCCTCTTCTTCCGCAGGGACGATGAGGGCTGCGCGGCGGGGATCCGCAAACTTCATCACTACCGTCTCACAGGTCATATTGCTGAGGATCTCGATAAGGAAGCTGCTCTTGAAACCTATGCTGAGGTCCGCACCGTTATAATCGCACTTGATCATCTCATAAGCTGCGATGGCGAAGCCGAGGTCCTGGGCTGTGATTTCAAGCTGGCCCTGCTTGAGGTCGAACTTGATGTGGTTCGAAGCTTTGTTCGCGCAGACTGCCACACGGCGGACGGTGTCCAGCAGCTGGGCCCTTTCGATCTTCAGGATATTGCTGTTGTTCTGAGGGATGACGTCGCGGTACTTCGGATACCTTCCGACTATCAGGCGGCAGACCATAAGGGTCTGGCCGAACTTGAACACGGCGGTGCTGTTGTCGAACTGGACCTCGACCGTCTCCACATCCTTGCCGAGTATGCTCTTGAGCACACCTGCGGGCCTTTTGTGAAGGATGAAGGACGCTTCGGCGGGAGCCTGCAGATCTGCGTCTGTGTAGCAGATAAGCTTATGCGAGTCGGAAGCCACGAGGGTGGTGCTTTCCGTGCCCATATCGAAGAAAATACCGTTCATCGCAGGGCGCATTTCGTCGTCCGCGGTGGCGTAGATCGTTCCGCTGATGCCGTCGGCAAGGGCCTGGGCGGGGAAGACGACAGTCTGCGCATCCTCACCGGCTCCGGCTATCTCCGGATAGTCCTCGGCGGGGAAGAACGGAAGGGAGGAATTACCGTTTGCCCAAGTGCATTCGAACGAGCTGTCGGAGGTGGTCTTTATGCTCACGGGCTGATCAGGCAGGGCCTTGATGAGGTCTATCATCTGACGGGCGGGCACTGCGATGCTGCCTTCTTCGCGAAGATCCACTGCGAGGGTGGTGCGAAGGGTCAACTCCTGGTCGGAAGCTGTGATCTCAAGGCTGCCGTCCTTGGCAACGAAGAGGAAGTTTTCAAGAATAGGAAGCACCGACTTTGCGGGGATGGCTTTGCTGACATCCATTATGCTTTTGAGGAGTTCTGCACTCGAGACGTTGAATTCCATATGATTTGGCGTTTTGTTTTATGTTAATCTGGGCAAATATAACAAATATCTCGGATATTTGGCATACAATTTGACTTTATGGAACGGTGAACACGATTATTAGTTAAAACATCAATAGTACTATGCGTAAAACCTTATTTTCAGTTCTGGCAGCGCTCGGCCTGATGGCAGCGGTGCCGGCTTATTCTGCCAATTTGTCAGCGGAGCAGAGAGATTATCCGGACTTCACTTATGCAGCAGAGACCGCCGTGGAGGCTGTTGTCTATGTGGAAGTCACTGTCACCCAGACCTACCAGATGCCCCAGATCGACGACCCGTTCTTCCGCTTCTTCTTCGGAGACGAGTTCTCGCAGCCCCAGAGCAGGGAGCAGAAGGGCAGCGGCTCCGGCGTCATCATCCGCCCGGACGGATACATCGTCACCAATAACCACGTCGTCTCGCAGGCCACTAAAGTGCGCGTGACGCTGAACAACAACCGCTCGTACGACGCCACCATCGTGGGCACCGACCCCGCTACCGACGTCGCGCTTATCAAGATCGACGCGACCGACCTGCCTTATCTCGAGCTTGCTGATTCCGACCAGCTCCGCCTCGGCGAGTGGGTGCTCGCAATCGGCTCGCCCTACGACCTCCGTTCCACCATCACGGCGGGTATCGTGAGCGCCAAGGGCCGCTCAATGCCGAACTACACCGGCGAATTCAAGATTGAGTCGTTCATCCAGACGGATGCGGCGGTGAACCCAGGCAACTCCGGCGGCGCCCTGGTGAACAAGAAGGGCCAGCTGGTGGGCGTGAACACTGCAATCATCTCACAGACAGGATCTTACACTGGTTATTCTTTTGCAGTTCCTTCAAATATCGTAAAGAAAACCGTGGCTGACATCATAGACTTCGGCACGGTGCGCAGGGCGAAACTCGGAGTGACGATGAGCGCTGTCACCGAAAAAATTGCTGAGGAGATGAAACTTTCCGACCTCGACGGCGTATATATTGTTGAGGTCAGCAAAGGCGGCTCTGCAGACAAAGCCGGAATCCAGGCCGGAGACGTTCTCCGCAAGGTGGATTCCAAGCCCGTGAAGGGGACTTCTTCCCTGCAGACTATAGTTAACAGCTACCATCCGGGCGATGTCGCCCAGATAGAGTTTATCCGCAATGGCTCCGTTCATACCGTCAAGGTTACCTTCACTTCGGATTCAGAGACTTCCAAGGGACAGGTGGAGGAAGACGGTACGGCGCTCTTCTACGGAGCGAAACTCAAAGCTGCGGATTCCAAGACGCTCGCAGCGCTCCACGTCAAGTCGGGAGTCGAGGTGGTGTCGGTCGGAACCGGTAAACTTGCTGCCGCCGGAGTGCAGGACGGTATGATCATCAGATTCGTCAATGATCAGCCTGTCTCCAAGCCTCAGGATGTGGTGGATGAAGCCGGAAAAGCCGGCAGGGTAGTGGTCATCGAAGGACTCACTCCCGCCGGACGCTCTGTCTTCTACGCCCTCCCCAAGGAGTAGTAAAGTTTACAGACAATAATGAGACAGCTTAAGATTACAAAAAGCATCACCAACCGCGAGAGCGCCTCGCTGGACAAGTATCTCCAGGAAATAGGCCGCGAAGAGTTGGTGTCACCGGAAGAGGAAGTGGAACTTGCGCAGCGCATCCGCAAGGGTGACCAGGAAGCGCTTGAAAAACTCACGAAAGCAAACCTGAGGTTCGTGGTTTCCGTTGCGAAACAGTACCAGAACCAGGGCCTCAGCCTTCCGGACCTTATCAACGAAGGTAACCTCGGACTTATCAAAGCGGCGGAGAAATTCGATGAAACCCGCGGTTTCAAGTTCATCTCCTACGCAGTGTGGTGGATCCGCCAGAGCATCCTCCAGGCCCTTGCAGAGCAGAGCCGTATCGTGCGTCTGCCGCTGAACCAGGTGGGATCGCTGAACAAGATCAACAAAGCGCTCGGCCGCTTCGAGCAGGAGAACGAGCGCCAGCCTTCGACCGAGGAACTTGCCGAGATGATCGACATCCCCCGCGATAAGATTGCCGACACCTTAAGGGTCTCGGGCCGCCACGTAAGCGTGGACGCCCCCTTCGTGGAAGGCGAGGACAACAGCCTTCTGGACGTCCTGCCGAACGACGATTCGCCTATGGCCGACAAAGGCCTGACGAACGAGTCGCTCAGCACCGAGATCGAGCGTTCGCTCCAGATCCTCACTCCCCGCGAGAGGGAGATCATCAAGTGCTTCTTCGGCATAGGCTGCCAGGAGATGACACTCGAGGAGATCGGAGAGAACCTTGACCTCACGAGGGAGCGCGTACGCCAGATAAAGGAGAAAGCCATACGCAAACTCAAGAAACCTTCCGCAAGCAAACTCCTTAAGACCTATCTGGGATAATGACTGCGGAACAGTTCCTTGCCGCGAAGGCCTCAGAGGCCGTCAAGGCTCTCTACGGAGCGGATTGCCCCGCCGAGTCGCTTCAGGTTGCGGTGACCCGCAAGGAGTTCGAGGGAGATTATACCCTGGTGGTTTTCCCTCTGCTCAAGGTCTCTCACCAGGCCCCGGAAGTAACCGGAAACGCGATAGGAGAATACCTCAAGGCCAACTGCCCTGAGGTTTCTTCGTACAATGTGGTGAAGGGCTTCCTCAATATCTGCCTCTCCGGCACCTATTGGAGGGAGGCTCTGCAGGCCGTCGCTTCGGATAAAGAGTACGGCCAACTGCCCTCCACGGGCAAGACCGTGATGGTCGAGTTCTCCTCGCCCAACACCAATAAGCCGCTTCACCTCGGCCACGTCCGCAACAACCTCCTCGGAGCCTCCGTGTCGGAGATCCTGAAGGCCGCGGGCAACAA
>JAFYIK010000032.1 GCA_017538685.1 Bacteroidales bacterium
GATTTCATCTTCGCGCAGCGGCGCTCCGCTGTCGCCCTCTATGCAGCACGCTCCCTTGCAGGCTTTGTAATCACAGGCGAAATACTCGCTGACGACTTCCTCGGACACTAGGATGTCGCCTATCTGGATGATGGTTCCGAAAAGGTCGCGATGCATTATTTCACTACGTATTCAACCACTGCGGACGAAATGATTTCCTCGAGAACGAGCCTCACGTCGTCCACATCTATCCTGTCTATGCTCCTGGAGTACAGCGAAATGAGGTCTTTGCCCTCGCTGTAGCGGTAGAGGCAGTATTTGATCATTCCCTCAGGGGTCGCAAGTTCCCTCGCCACGTTGCCCTTCACTATCTCCTTGTAGGCTTTGAACTCCGCGTCGCTCACGGAGAAATACATCAGGTCGCCGAACTCGGCCCTGATGTCGCGTATTGCGGCAAGGGGCCCGGACGGCTCGACCCCCGCGGGGAGCCCGTCCGCGCCGCACGGCCGGCAGGTAATATACAAGGTCATTCTCTCCACCGGCGTCAGGTCCATCCTTCCGCCCACTTCAGCGTACATCCCGAGCGGGGCGAGCCTGCGTGCGAGCTGCTTCTTGACAGCCTCCTGCGCTATCAGGAAGGTATAATAGCTGTCGATGGTGGCGGGGAAGAGTCCGGTCGCGGCGAGGTTGACGCTGGGATCGTCGCCGTCCACGATGTGCGTGCTGCGTCCGCTGCGAAGGTCATAGCTGACCGGTTCGCGCAGCGAGTAGATCCGCGAAGTCTTGAAATTGCCTATGTATCTCAACAGCGCCTGCATCAGCGCCTCCTCGCCTATATTGCCGGTGAAAAGGAAAATGCCGTCCGCGGTGTTGCTGAACCTCGCCGTGAGATATTCTGCGACCCTTTCCGGCAGGTCTTCGCGTATGTTGTATCCGGAGCTCTTGTCCAGGAACATATAGTCGGGGCATATCAGGCTGTCCATAACGGCCGTGACCGGCGCCGGCACCGACAAGCTCCTGATAATGGCCGACTTGCGGAAATAGTCGAACGCCGCTTCATCCGATTCGTGGTCGTAACCGATTTTTATGAGTGCCTTGAGCACTGACTCTATGTCCTCTTTCTGCGCCTTTCCGTAGATGCGCATATCCTCCAGGGTGAGTTTGCCGCTCATCTCTATCCCTTCCGCGAGCAGCATCTCCTTGAAGTCGTAGGTGGGGATGCCGGCCACACGTCCAAGCCCCAGGGCGGAAGTCAGATAGGCGCTCTCGCCGGGCTGTATGTCCCTGACCGACGAAGCGCCGCCGCGTGCCGCGAAGCAGAAGTTGAAGCCGTCGGCCGAACGGTCCGGCTTGAAAATCACCTTCACCCCGTTGCTGAAGGTCCACAGCTTGCCTCCTGAAACAGGATCTATCGTGGTATTGGCCAGTTTAATGCCTCTTACGACGGGGGTTTTCAGCACCTCGTCGAGTATGGGATAATGCTTAAGTTGCGCCTGTCCTTCGGTCTCGGTCCATTCGTCGCCGAGGAAGGCGTGGGCGAAGTTGTTGAACAGTTCAAGTTCGCGTTTCGGAGTAATCTTGCGTCCCTTGAAGAAGTTCCTTATTATGTCCTGCGAGGCGAGGTTGGTTCCGAAACGGGCCGCGGACACGCAACGCTGCACATAGAAGGCGTTGCTCTTGCCTGGTTTCAGCCCGGTGTCGATCAGTCTCGCCAGCGAGATGCGCTTTGCCTTGTCGAATTCCGCGAGGGTGACGTTGCCCTTCGAGATGTCGGCGAACACGCCCCCTATCGCTTTTAGCGTCTCGGAGCGCAGGCTGTCCGCCACATAGATCTTCATCGAATTGAGCTGCGCGTCCATATAGCAGGGTATCCCGCGCGCCTGCAGTTCCGCCCGTATGCGGTCGGTGACTATGTAACTCATCTCGCGTCCCAGCAGCTCGGCCACGAGGGGCACGGGAGTGTTGGCCTGGTCGCGGGTGACGCTGCCCTGGCGGAATGTGAACTCTATCGGCCCGTCTGCCGCATTGCCCATATCCAGCACCGCTCCCTGTTTGGGCTGGCTCACGCGCGGTCCCGGGGTGAGGCGGGGAATCGTCAGCCCGAGCGTGTGTAGCGTGTTCTTATAGACAGTCCTGTCTATGTCGCCGCTGATCACTATCGCCTGCTCGCCGCCCGAAAGGCGCATCAGGTCGAGCATCATCAGAAGGGTGCTGTCGGCCGTGGTCTTCGAGCTTATGTCTACGTCGGGGAAGTGGAAGGTGCGGGCGTTCTTCGACACTTCGAC
>JAFYIK010000033.1 GCA_017538685.1 Bacteroidales bacterium
CGGCCCGTACTTATGCAGATTGATGCCCTTGACCTCCTCCGTGTAGCACCCGCCTCCGATGTGGGGATTCTTGTCGATTACGAGGCATCGCTTGCCTTGCTTGGTAGCGCGGTAAGCGAACATAGCCCCGAAAAGGCCGGCGCCGACTATGAGGTAATCGTAATCTTTCATCACATATTGGTGAAGTTGACGGAAGTGTCCGTGCTGATGAACTTCGCGTGAATGACGCGGTCTTTCTCCGGAGGAAGTTTCATATAGTCTCCGTAGATGTCTTTCAGTCTGGCGTCAGGATTATGCGGAGCCATAAAACTGTGCCCCTCGAACTGAATTTCCGATACGGGGTAGAGGTCAGTCTTAAGAGATGGGTTGCTGAATTGGAGCCGCTCAATATGCGGTTGCTCCAGCGGGCACTTCTTTACCTTGCAAAGGAGTTTCCAGATGGAGCCGAAGAAAGCGGCTGAGATGGGGAAGACGAAATAGGCCACCGCATTTTTGAAACTGACACGGTTGAAATAGTGCCTGAACCCGAAAGCCTTGCTGAGCCTGCGGCGGAAGAACTTCAAGGTCTTCCGTGACACATTGGGATAATCCTGGTTCTCGAAGACGTCGATGGAGATACCTTTGTGGTAGTGGCGCCTGAAATCGTCGTAATCGTTTATCCAGAGGGTGTTCTTCTTCCTTATTTTGAACATTCCTCCGCCCATCCCGGCCTCCGGTTCGGTCACTTCATTCTGGAGTATATATCCTTCTGCCAACTCGGCCCCGGCAATATCCTGAAAACGTCTGTAATCCTCACGTGGCATAGCGACATCAATGTCGTCGTCCCACGGGATGAAGCCGCCGTGGCGCACGGCGCCGAGCAGCGTGCCGAACTCCAGCATATAAGTCAGTCCGTTCTTCCGGCATATCCTGTCGAATTCGATGAGTATGTCCAGGGCCGCCATCTGGGATGCCCGCAAAACGGATCCTTCCGGGTTATAGTCTTTCAGTTCCATCGGCTGAATGTTTGAAGTCTTTGAAATGGTGGGTGATACGGTCTTTTTCGTCGGGCAGTTTCCTCCAGTCGCCGTAGATTCTCGTCAGGTAGGCGTCCGCATTCGCAGGGCAGGGAAATGATCTTCCTTCGAAGATGCACTCGGACAGAGGGAATATGTCTTCGGCGAGCCTGACGCTTTTGAAATCAATTCCGAAGTCGTGGATGAATGTGGATTTGTGGAAGATCCTTCCGTACCATCTGATTATCTGAAACAGGGGGAGGGACAGCGGCTCGAACAAGGCGGAAATGAAATGCTTGAAGGCACCGTCCTGAATCATATAGACTTTACGTCTTAGCAGCTTGCCATAGGTCTTCTCCACAAAGGACTTCATCCTGGGAGATCCGTTCTCAAGAGGGAAGATGTCTATCCAGCCCGGTTCGTAGATTGGGTTTCCGTCTTTGTCATCCTTCCTGCTTACGAGGAAGGATTGGTTGATAACCCGGGAGATGGGAACGTGGTTAACCGCGTCGCGCCCGTTGCTTTTTCTCAATTCGTTGAGTTTGAAAGGCGCCTCGAGGTCACGCTCCAGCGCCTTCATCAGCCTATGATAATCCTTGCGCAGAATGCAGACGTCCAGGTCGTCATCCCAGGGAATGAATCCCCCGTGGCGGATGGCGCCCAGCAGGGTGCCGGAATCCAGCCAGTAGCGGATGCCGTTTTTTCTGCAGACACGGTCGAACTCGATCAGTATGTCCAACAGGTTAAGCTGGATGGTCCTTATCATTTCTGCCATTACTCTTGATGAATAGGAGTATCTTCTGCTTTTCGCCGCCGTCAAGGCCTATCAGCCAGACAGCTATACCAACGGTAACTATGCTGACAAGAACGGTCAGGCACAACCTGCCGAAAGACGGAGCCATATAATGCACTACCAACCACGGAAGCGCCGGAGAGACAATGGTGACCAGTACGACAGGCAGAAGCACCTTGAGCAGATATTGGCCTATGTGCATCCGGGTGCAGCGGGTAGTGATGATGATACGGAGCACCTGCGCGATGGCTGAGAACAACAGAATGAGCTGGAAAACGAGTTCCGGTTGAACCTTTATCAGCTTCAGGATCACATACGAGAGTACGAGGACCATAATCTGGGTGCCGCCGACAATAATATTATACCATTTGACTTTACCCGTGGCCTGCACTGAATAATAGAGCGGATGGCTCATAGAATCGATCAAGGCTGCTGCCAGCATATAGACCGTAAACGCGACGGTGTGCGCGGGAACTTCCACAAGCCACAGGTCCAGGACCTGATTGATTTCGAGGACCAGGGGCAGCACTATCACGAACAGCAGGAAATATGCGAATTTGGAAGTCTGGAAAACCAGCTTCATCATATCGTCCCGCTCCCCGGCGGCATAGGATTTCACTATCTGGGGGTTGACCGCGAAGACGTAATTGTCTACGAACTTGTAGATGTTGAAGTAAACTATGTTGGCAACGCCCCTTGCCGCGTTCACGGCAGGCCCGTAAAACATATTCAGGAGGATGTTGATACCCTGATTCCTGCCGATGGTGGCCATAGAACCGATGACGCCCCAGCCGTTGAAGCCCAGGATCTCCCGGCCGAGCTTGCGGTCCCACTCGATCCGTCCGCGGCATTCTTTGTAGAAGCGGAAGCAATAAAATGGGTAGAAGGCGTTCGTGCCTACGCTTACTATCAGCATAAGGACTGCGTAGAACACAAGTTTGTCGATGGGGGCGACGGCCAGAAGGAAGACTGCTCCGAGTTTAAGGACGGCCTCCACGATGCTGCAGTAGGCGTAGACCTTCATCTTCTCCTTGGCGGTGACGATGGACTTGAACGGGATGACGAGCACGCTTGCTATGAAGGAGAATATGCTCAGCTGGTAAACCCAGCGCGCTGCGTCCATCCTGTCGGCCGGGATGCTCATCTTGCGCTCGAGAATCCATAGTCCTACGGTCTCCGAAAGGAGCAGTATCATCAGGGAAATGGCGATGAAAATGAAGATGTTCACGCCGAAGACTTTGTGCAGCCCTTCGTAGTTCTGCCGCCCGAGTTCCACGGAATAGTAGCGGTTGCAGGCGGCGCTCATCACGCTGTTCAGGAAGGCGAAGGTCACGACTATCCCGCCGATGACATTGTACAGACCGAAGTCTGTCTCGCCGAGCACGTTGAGCACCACGCGGGAGGTGTAGAGGCTGATAATCATAATCAGCCCCATCCTCAAATAGAGAAGCAGGGTGTTGCCGGCGATGCGTCTGCGGTTGACCATTCCCATATCCTTACAAATATACTTCTTTTTGGTGAAGTCTCCAATATTGACTATATTTGACGGCTTTATTTAAGAATACACGCAAATGGCGTTAGCAGATATAATCAAGAAACTCTTTGGCTCGAAGGCGGAGCGGGATTACAAAGCGATCAAGCCTATCCTCGACAAGGTCCTCGCAGCATATAAGACTATAGACACTCTCTCGGACGACGAACTCCGGGAGCATTCGGCGGCACTTGTGCGCAAGATGCGCGAGGTTGAGGCCCCCTTTGAGAACCGCCTGGCGGAGATCCGCCATAAACTTGACGAAGACCTCCCTATTTCAGAGAAGGTCAAACTCGCAGACGAAAGCGACAAACTCGTCAAAGACGAGGACGATGCAATCGAGAAGGGCCTCAACGAGATCCTTCCCGAGGCTTTCGCAATCGTAAAGAGCACGGCGCGCCGTTTCGCTCAGAACGAGACTATCACCGTCACGGCGACCGACTTCGACCGCGACCTAGCAGCCGAAGGCAGGGACTTCATCTCCATCGAGGGCGATAAAGCAATCTGGCGCAACCACTGGGTGGCCGGCGGAAACGATCTCAAGTGGGATATGGTCCACTACGACGTACAGCTCGTGGGCGGTATCGCCCTGCATCAGGGCAAGATCGCGGAGATGGCCACCGGCGAAGGTAAGACCCTCGTCGCGACCCTCCCCGTGTTCCTGAACGCACTCGCCGGCAAGGGCGTGCATATGGTCACGGTCAACGATTACCTCTCGAAGCGTGACTCCGAGTGGATGGGACCGCTCTATATGTTCCACGGCCTCAGCGTGGACTGCATCGACAAGCATCAGCCGAACACTAAAGAGCGTAAGAAAGCATACGACTGCGATATCACCTTCGGTACGAACAACGAATTCGGCTTCGATTATCTGCGTGATAATATGGCCACGACCGAAGACGACCTGGTCCAG
>JAFYIK010000034.1 GCA_017538685.1 Bacteroidales bacterium
GGCAGAGCGCGGCCTTGTGGTCAAGAGCAATAGTTTTTACGCACCGATAAAGGGGTATGGCAGAAAGAAAAGGCATAGGCGGAGAAGGCAGAGGGGGCCGAAGCATAGACTTTCTGGGGTATGAGTTCAGCCGGGGCAATATGAGGCTCCGCAAGAGTATAAAGCAGAAGTTTGCAAAGGGCTTTGCCCGGGTAAAAAGCAGAAAACGAAGGAAAGAAATCGAGGACAGTTACAGAGGCTGGTGTATGTACGGCAGATGCCGTCACCTCTGGAAGAAAATAACAGGTAAGGATATGGGATTCGCAGCAAAAGGCATAACGACGGTTCGCAGCACGTTGAAGGATGGCAAGAAATTCTTCGACGTGCGCAAGGTATCGTTGTCCGACATAACGAATGTGCCGTTGACGGTGCTGGACTTCCAGCGCAATATCGAGACGCAGGACCTCAAAGACCATAGCAAGCGCAATAGCGATAGGTACGTGGTTCTGGTGCAGTTACAGGGCGGAGAGAAGGTGAAGTTCATCACGAATGCGCATAGCATCAAGGACGTGCTGGATCAATGCAGCGAGTTGGAAGAAAAAGGCGAGAAAGTGTTCCCGGTTGAGGGCGTGGCCATCAAGCGCAAGGACCTCGGCGGCGGGAAAACATCATATCAGTTTATTGATTTATAACAAGTTATATCATTATGAAAAGTTATCGAAACTACGACGGCGGCAGCATCCCTGAACTGGAGGTGGTGCGCGAGGGTAAACTTACCCGTATCTACTTCGACTTCGATGTCGAGATTCGCGAAATTGACGAGGAGGTCGTCGAAATGCTGGTCTGCGAGAACGTGGACGTGATGGGCGTGGACTACGCCGCCATTGTGAATGGCATCGTCACGGAGAAGTACCCTTCGGACAAGTATGAGGCTGTTATGGCCAACTACGCCGAGGCCAACGACCCCAATTCCGAGCTTTCGCCCGAGAAAAGGGCCGAGTACCTGCAGGAGTACAGCGACTTTCAGGCTTGGAGGAAGAAGGCCAAGACTGTTGCGCTGGATGTCGTCGCCGAAATCGAGTAATCGCTTATGAAGGCACAGGGACATATTACGGTACGTCGCAGGCCGAAAGACGGTGACAACGGCAGCAACGCCTTCCGTTTAGACCTCAACAACGAGAATGACTCTCTGCTGTACGATGCCGAGGGCAACTTGTTGAGCGGAAGTGTTGTGTCCGTTGCTACCTTGTACGACGGTGATGCTGCAGTGTCCTCCGGCGTTGTGTTCGCAATCTCGGAGAGGGTGGGCTGTACTGCGGCGCAGGCCACCATATCCGGGAACACTATCACCGTATCTGGGCTTTCCGGCAGCGGCTACGTGATGGTGACGGCCACCTACAACAAC
Organism: Bacteroidales bacterium; assembly: GCA_017538685.1. The sequence continues at coordinate 1,385 of JAFYIK010000034.1, forward strand.
AAGACGTATTCGGCCAAGTTCACGCTGAAACGGCTGGTTGGGACGGTCAAGTACGACCTTCTCGTCACGCCAGATGCCATTGCCTACAACACCACGACGGGGACCAAATCCGCTTCCACCATCAACGTCAAGATCTACCGCACCGCCCAGAACAACAGCGGCGGCGTGAGTCGCACCCTTATGACGAGTGTGCCGACAGGCTACACCTTGAAGGTGGACGGGACCAATGTCGCCAACTACGGCAGTAGTGGCTACACCTTCAACGTGAACACGTCGCAGAACAGTCACGTCGTGTCTCTGTATCAGAGCAGCACCCTTGTCGATGAGGAGACGGTCCCCATCAATAAGAGCACCAACGGCACTGACGGTAGCGACGGCCACGACGGAGAGGACGGAATCAGCACCATTAACTACTACAAGTGGGGTACGACAAAGCCCACGAAGCCTTCTGATACTTCGCTGACTGGCAGCGGTGCTTTGCCGTGTCCGTCTGGTTGGACGACGCAGTGCGAGGATCGTATGCAGTTCCTGAATCCGAATAGCAGCAGCTATTTGAACTGGACGGCGCAGAGCGATGGTTCCCGCAAATTGGTAGCAACGA
>JAFYIK010000035.1 GCA_017538685.1 Bacteroidales bacterium
CTCCGTGTTGGTCTCTTGGACGCTATCGGTCGCTGATGTGTCTCTACGGACGCTCTATATGTCTTTTATCTCGACTTCGCTTTTCGCCTTGCAGTTCCTACACACAATGCTGTAGCGGAGCCGACCCTTCAACTCGATAATGCGCACGGGAAGGGCCTTCCCACACTGCGGGCAGACCACCTTCACTTCTTTTTTGCTGTCGTTGTTCTCGGCCATAATCTCGTTGAAATCTGCGGCAAATATAAGAGGGAAAAACAATAAAATGAAATAATTATTTCAGATTATTTCAATAAATATGTCATCTTTGCGTCGTATGGCGAAAAAAGCAATCAGAGACGATAGCAAGTATCTGGACCCCGTATTCCTCAAATACGGGCAAAAGGTCTATACATACGAATACATCGAAATGCTGCGGGAGGAGAACCTGCAGTTGAAGGCGCAGGGCAAGCGCAGCTACAACCTCGTTCCGCAGAAGGGCTTTCAAGAGCGCGTTGCCGAGGCAGATGCCGACCTGCTGATAATCGGCGGAAAGAAAGGCGGCGGAAAGACTTGGATCGCGTTGTTCAAGGCACTGCCCTACATCTTCAACCCGGATGTGTCGATGTACGCCTTCCGTAAGTACGAGGACGACGTGAAACGTGGTCCGTGGAAGGCCAGCCAGCCCGTATTTCGCGGCTTTGGCACACCGAAGGAGTCCTACTTCGAGTGGTCGTTCCTGAACGGAAAAGGGGCCTCCTTGAAGATGGAGCACCTGATGGACCTCGGAAAGATTACGGACCGATTCCGTGGCGCGGAGCTGGCCTACATCGACTTGGAGGAGCTGCCGGAGCATACCCGCGAAAGCGTCAAGATCATCTTCGACTTCCTCTCCGTCAACCGTAACACGGCAGGCGTGAAGTCACAGGTCGTGGCCACCTGCAACCCCGTGGGCTGGAGCAACAAGCTGCGCAAACTGCTGGAATGGTACATTGACCCGGAGACGGATATGGTCATTCCCGAGCGCGACGGCAAGAAGCGGTATATGTTCAACTGGGGCGACGACATCAACCAGATTGCGTGGGGCAACTCGTGGCAGGAGGTGTACGCTCATCCGAAGGCGAAGGAGAAGATTGACCTGCTCCTGATGGGTGCGCCCGACCTCACGCCGGAGGATATGATCCTGACGATGCAGTTCATCGAAGGTGACTATGCCGACAACAAAATCCTGCACATTGCCGATAAGCGATACGTCTCTCGTCTGGCCAGTGGTGGTGGTGCTTCCGTCGTCAACGATATGCGCGGCATCTGGCGCGACATAGATAGCGGCACTGGCCTGCTCTCCGACGAGGATATGGAATCTTTCTTCAACAACACGGAGCGCAGAGACGGCGTGATGCGGGCATCTGCAGACGTAGCCCTCACTGGCGACTTCTTCGTGATTTACGCCTTCGACGGCCATCACATCGTTGACGTTGAGGCGTGGTTCGGGGTCCCGTCCGACGACGTGGTTCCATTCATCAAGAAGTTCTTGAAGAAGAACGGAGTCCGGGAGGAGAACTTCACCTACGATAAGAACGGCCTCGGCCTCTGGCTGGAGGGCCACTTCAAGAGCAGCGTCGGCTTCAACAACAAGTCTGCAGCATCCGATCCCCGGCTGTGGAACAACCTCAAATCCGAGTGCGCGGAGAAGTTCGTCAAGGCTATCAAGAACAAGGAATACTCCATTGCGGAGGACGTTCTGGACCGCAAGTACACCGACAAGAAGGGCCACACCTTCACCGTCCGCGACCGCCTGAAAGCTGAACGTCTGGCCCTCAAACGGAAGGACAACGAGGCCAGATTCGAGATCATCACCAAGCAGCAGATGAAGCTGGAGATAGGCCACAGCCCGGACTTTATCGAGGGCCTGTTTATGGTCACACCGCTTTTCGCCCGTAACAAGAAATGCGTCCGCAAGGGCTTTGAAAATATGTAATTCTTCACGCGATATGAGTACTACCATTGACTCCCTTACTCCTGACAAAATCCGCGTCAAGGAGGCTTTCAAGAGGCTTATTCCTGCCAACCTCGCAAGCCCGGGCCTTTCCCAGTTGCCTCGCGGCAACCAGAACTCCCGGGCCAACTACTCCGTGGACCCGATTCAGTACGAACTACTGACACAGGCCGACTTCCTGCGCGAGTACGATGTCAACTCCCACCTCATCAACTCGATGAAGTACTACCCCAATCCGTTCAGCAAGGACTCTGACAACAAGGTGTACCAGAAGATCAAGAGCAGGGTGGCCGTCGGCTTTCAGTCTCGCATCCACACCAAGCGTCTGACCGCGCTCATAGGCAACAACGTCAATCACCGCCTCATCCGTGGCTTCAAGGGCGAAGATGCCCAGAACTGGCTCGCTGACTTCCGCGAAGGCTGGGAGGAAAAGAGCGTTGAGGTGGCCATCCACGAAGCGATTTCCGCCGATGGCAAGGTCGGTGATGCCGCGATCTGCTTCTACCTCAACAAGAACAAGGTCGGCTGGCGGACCTTCTCCTTCGAGAACGGCGACATCCTGTACCCGCACTACGACCGCCTCACCGGGGAACTGACCCTCTTTGGCCGGGAATACACCGAAGGCGACCCCGACGGCGAGCAGACCACCTTCCTCGATGTCTGGGACGACACGTCCTACATCCGCTACAAAAAGACGCTGAAAAACAACGAGAAGAAGGAGTGGGAAATCGACGAGCCGAAGCGTCCGCACAACTTCCCGATGTGCCCCATCGCGTACCACCGCTACGGCGCACCGTTCTGGTCCCCGAGCCAGAGCCTCATCGACAACTACGAAATGGCCCTGTCCCAGTTCGCGGAGAACAATGCCGTGTACGCCCTCCGCATCCTCTACACCATCGGCGAGGAAATGGAGGTGATATCCGACTTCGACGGCACGCCGCAGCGCATCGACTCCAGCGACCCCAACGCCAAGATCGGTTTTCTGGAGCCTGCCGATGCCGCCAAGTCCTTCGAGACGCAGTTGTTCGCGCTGGAGCGCAACATTATGCGGAGCAGCTTTGCCGTGGAGACTCCCGAGATCAAGTCCGGCGCGGATATGTCCAGCCTGACGGTCAAGATGCTGTTCGCGGATTCGTACCTCAAAGCACTGGAGGACTCGATGAACTACCAGATGTTCCTCGACCGCGCCACCGAACTGTTCAAGTACGGCTATGGCGTAGAAGTCCGCCACCGCAGCGACTACAACAGGTTCCGGGTCAAGGCCGAACTCCTGCCCTTTGTCTTTATGAGCGAGAGCGAGACCGTGGCCGCTCTGGTCCAGCTCGTCGGCAGCGGGGTCCTCTCCAAGCAGACGGCATCCGAACTGGCTTATAATGCTGGATATGGTGTCGCCGACGAATGGAGCCGCGTCAAGAACGAGGTCCACGACGAAATGGTGGCCGAGGCACAGGTCCAGAAAGCGACCAAGCAGCCTACCAACGTAGTAAGTTCAACACGGCAGAACCAGCAGTAAGCTATGGAACGCATCATTAAACAAATGGAACACGTGGAGGGCGATGTCAAGCGCGACATTCGCCCTTCCGTTTCTGAAATAGTATTGCTGGCGGAAGCCTACCGCAGGCTGGGAAAGGACTTCACCTTCGACGCAGATGCCGGGCTTGATGCCGCCGTGAACCAGTCCCTTGTCCGGCTCTCGGATAGAATCATCAGCGACATCGGCAACAGGCTGGACATCGCCATCGACGAGGCTGATGCCGACGAGTTCGACCTTGACATCAAGTCCTACGCTACAAGGCAGATTGACGATGCCACGGCCCAAGAGCGCATCGACGGCCACGTCTCCAGACTGAAATACGTCTTTGAGGCGGTTATCGCCATTGGCTTCGTGAACAAGATGTCCCGGTCCAAGATCGAGACCACGATAATGCAGGTGGTGGCCAATCCCTACTACCTGATGCTGATTCCCAACGCGAGGCGAGACGGAGGCTATGCCGCCACCTTCATCGTGGACGGGGACCTCAACTCTGGCCGGGGCATCAACAGCAATATCATTAAGGCCATCGCATTGGTCGGCGGGACGATGATCGCTGATGCCTTCCACTACGGCAGACTGCTCACATACAAAAGAGACGGGGCAATCGGATATGGAGTGAAACGAAACTCCAACTTCGACTGCCCCGACTGCGATGCGGTGTGCGCCGTGGTCCACCCCTTCACGGAAATCGTGGTCCCGGTACACCCGAACTGCTGCTGCTCTACGTACCCCGTGTTCCCTGACCAGCCAGACGAGATTTAAGCTGCGCTATACGCTTCCGGCCATCCGCGATAATCGCGTCTGCCCTCAACACCATATCCCAAGCACCCTCCGCCACGAGACCGCGACGGAGGTTTTCTGTACAACGCAGGTCGAACTCGGCCCGGTGCAGCTCGGCTTCGGTGTTATGGGCTTTGGCCATTACTCTGCAGGTGCTTCGGCTTCGGGCTTGGGTTCAGGCTCGGCAGGCTCGGACTCGGGAATGGGCTGCTCGTCGGCAACCTTCTCCTTGATTTCCTCCACGGCCTCGTGAAGCTCGCGCTCCTCCTGCAGGATATTGTCGTCCTCTGCCTTGCCAATGTTCTCCTTGATGCCGTACACATCCTTGTGACGGTTGATGCAGGCCAGCACCGCCGTGTTCAGATCCTCGTAGAGGGTGGCATCGGGCACAGTACACAGCAGGTTGTACATCAGCGTGGCGTAGTTGTGCAGGTCGTTGCCGTACTTCTTCGGATCCTCCAGCATCATTTCGAGCAGCTGGCCCTTCGCGATGTGGCGGTTGATGCGGTGCGTGATGGTCAGGCTGATGTCCTGAATCTTGATGTGGTCAGGCTCCAGCGTGTACACGAAATTCCCGACTCGGGTATCTCGCTTGTCGAGTTTGATTTTTCCGTTCAGAATCTTCATAAGGCTACTTCTCTATCTTGTGAGCGATGCTGCCGAGTGCAATCAGTGCCATCGCCATCATCATTTCCTGCGAGTCGCCATCTTTGGTAATCTCACTCGGGACTTCGATTTCATCGTGAGTGGCGATATAGTCACGAATCTTCTGCTTCTCCTCTGGAGTGGGCTTCAAAAGGACAACCAGTGCGCTGATGTCCTCTTTGTCGATGTCAAAAATCAGTTTCATATCTTTTTCCTGTGATGGTTGAAAAATTTCCGTCTTGGCGTAAGAAATTTCCGCGAAACGTTCCAGAATTTCCGTTTTATGTGCGAAAAGTGCAGGAATCTGTGCGATTTCGACCCGAAAACGTGCGATTGCCTCATTCTTCGGTGTCGTCGTTGTCGTCGCCGTCCTCCTCGAAGCCGGGCAATACCCCTTCCAATACAACGGGCATAATCACGCCGACGAGGTTGTGGGCCAGCCCGTCGTCAGCCGCCTGCTCGATGTAGATTTTCTTGTCTGCAGAGGTGAACCGCATCGCAACGGTGGAAATGTTCATCGCCTTCGCGAGGTCGGCCAGCGTGCTGGGATTGATGCCGATGCGACGAATGGGCTTGCGTTCATCCCGTGCGTTGAAGATGGCCTCAAAGTCCGGCATCTTCTCGTCCCGGTTGCGGGCAAGCTCAAACGAAATCTTGGCTCCGGCGAACATCGCCCAGATGGTGCAAGTCTTTACGAACTCGCCCGTGTCTTGGTTCAGGTCCTCGCCGAGTTCAATCTGAATCGGGTCGAAGTTGTAGAGGATCTTCATCAGCTTGGCCGGGATGCAGAAGCCGTTCAGCTTCTCACACTCCTCGAAGGGCAGGCCGAGGCAGAGTTCGAGCGGGACACGGACCAGCGCGTGTCTGTCGCTGGCGTAGGCGCAGTTATTCTCAAAGTAGATGTTGCCGAAGGCATCGCCGCCATCGCCATCGCAAACTGCGGGCAGATAGTACTGCTTGTTGAAGGTGTTCTTTAACTGTGGCATATAACTTATTGATTTTTGGTTGTTTCTGTCCTGTAGAGGTAGTAACGCACCTCAACACCACGGTCCTTCGCCACGTGGTATCGGTTCAATTCGCGGGTGATGGCATCCTTGCTCATCTGTCCGCCGAGGCCGTTGTAAATCCGGCTGGCAGTTACGCGCTCCGGCTCCTGCCCTGTGTACTGTGGCTTCACGTCATAGCCGATGCCCTCCAAGAAGGCCACCAGCGGACTGGCCTTGCCACGCCGCACGTCACGCATCATTGCAGAGACGGCCTTCTCCATCTTGATGCAGCGCGTGAAACTGCCTTTGCGGTTTAGCAGGCGGCGACGGCCGTCCATTACCCACCTGAATATGCCGGGAAGTTCCGCATCGCAGAGTTCTGCAGCCAGCTTCTTGTTCTGTCGCTCTGGAGGGATGATTACATCGAACTGGAACGGCATCAGCCTGCGGAAGAAGGCATCGGTGTCGTCCCTGAACCTCGGCCTCTCGTTGAAGGCGAACACCAGCGGCGGGCACTTAACGATAACGTTCCCGGCGTAGAGCTTCCAGCCCTGAACATCCTGACTTGACGACAGGGCTTTCAGGCCGGAGTCAAAAGCCGCGCTTTTCTTGATGTCTGGCGCGAAGTTGAGCTTCTTGCCTTCGACGCTTACCAACTGCTTGGGGTCTATGAGCTGATCCGGCGACAGGAAACTGACCCACGGCTTGCCAATGACGTTCTTCATCACCTCGAAGATCACACTCTTGCCGTTGCTGCCCTCACCAATGAGAAGGGCCATCTTCTCGATGCTGAACCGCTCCCGGTCGATATAGCACATACCGAAAAACTCCTGCAGGCACGCCCTCTCCGAGGCATCGGGCAGGACCTCCGCCAGAAACGCCTCCCACTTCGGGCAGGTGGCATCAGCCCGCCATTCGTAGGGCAGGGCGTAGTCCGTAATATGCCGCTTGTCGAACAGGTAGGATTGATTCCTCTGGATGTCGTACACGCAGTTGAGGAAGCAGACCTTCGTCTGGTCACGATGGTATGACTTCTTGAACAAGACGGAGAACGGCATATCGCCGATTTTCTTTGCGTCAGAGGCCCCGACACCAAACTCGGGCAGGATATTCGCCACTATCAGCGTCAGGCTGCGACTGGAGAGCTGGGTATAGGCCCGGCCATCGAAGAAGGCCATATCGCCGTCGATGTAGCACAGGCTGCTGGCTTCCAGTGCCTGCCGCAGGATGGTGACGTAGCCGTCAATCCTCTCCGTGGCGGAACGCGACATTCCCGTGTGCTTGAAGTCGTCGGCGTGGGGCCGGAGCAGAGTCACCAACTCCTGCTCCAGAATATCGAGGTTGTCAATCATCTTTCCTCACCTTTAATGTGGAGCGGACAATGATGTTGTCCCTGTCGTCCACATAGACATCGAAATCGAAGTAGTCCCGGCTCTCGCTGCGTAGGAGTTCAACACTGCGGAGGACGCACTGCTTCTGGCCCCAGCGCACGGCAGCGTCATAGACATCACGATGGTCCCTGTATTCGCCCAGCCTGCGCCGGATCCGCTCCTGCTTACGCGTCTTCACAACAGTAACCAGAGACAGTCTGCGATAGGGTAGATTCTGGGCCGGATCAAGGCCATCGGCCCAGTGCCGGAGCCGAGAAGCGAGCCATTCCCTCATCCGCGCCAACTTATTTTTTCTTCCTCTCATTTGTGCCAACTTTTGTACCCACCTCCTTGAACCAGACAAATCGCTTGTCGCGGCGGTCGAATGGACCGCACTGCAGGTCGCCGCAGCCGAGGTAGAGCTTCGACAAAGAGCAGCCGCTACAGGCTTCGCTCGGCACGCCGACTTTCTCCGCCGCAATACACAAAAAGCGACGACCACTGACCGTCACCTCATCCCCAACGGCAACGAATTTCGTAGGCAGAGACGACTTCTTGCCTCGGGCCTCACGCTCCTCGTTATAGGCCGCGATAATGGCCCCGGCGAACTCGACTTCGGCAGCACTGAACTCGGTGCGGTCGCGGTAGGCCCGACGCAGTATTTTCTCGACAAGTTTCATAGCCCAAAGATAAGGACTTTCTGAAACATTCTGAAATAAAAATTACATTGATGGTTCCCCCGCCACACCACCCCCTCCAGTCACAGACCATTTCTGAAAAGGCCATTTTTTGCCATTTCAGCCCACGTAACTCATTGATAATCACCGCCCTCGTTAGGTTCTCGTAAATTCTCGTTAGGTTTTTCGGAAATGCGCAACGCAAGACATTGATAATCACTGATTTAACTATTCTTCGTTAATTTACACCCCCTCTACCCTTGTAATATATGCGCAGGTAAAAGAAAGAATATAATATATTTTGACTGAAATTAACGAGGCCATTGTTACTCAATGACTTACGCTGTAAATTCAACGAAAAAAGTAACGCAAACCTAACGAGAAATTAACGAGGACACTGTGACTCAACGCTTTATGACGCATCCGCGTTGGGCCAATCCCGAAAAAACCAAAAAAAATTTAGAGGGAAGGGGTCCGTCAGGACCGCCTATATATACTTCCCCCTTCCCCCCTTTGCGGGTCTGGCCGGGCGTTTGTCGCTGTCTCCGGCTGGGCGTTTGCATTATCCGTATAATGTAAACCGTTTTAGGCGTTTTCCGGGGCTTTCTGGGCTTCTTCATACAATTTGCAGCCTCTACAGCTTAACGGGGTGTAAAATCTTTGTAGATCCGGCCTTGTTTCGTCCTCGGTTTTGGTCTGGTTGATTAGTTTTTGTATTGCTTGGATCGCGTCCGCTCGTTTTGTCGGGTCTGCAATATCGTTTGCAAGGCGGTTTAATTCCTGCAGGGCGTTTTGTGTATCGGTAAAATCTATTTTTGCGGGCTTACTGTGTTGTGTCTGTCAAAGATAGGAATTCGAAAGCAATTCACAACGTAGAAAAAGTAGTATTTTTCAGCAAATAACTGTGTTGTGTCTGTCAAAGATAGGAATTCGAAAGCAATTCACAAC
>JAFYIK010000036.1 GCA_017538685.1 Bacteroidales bacterium
AAGATCCAGCAGCCGCTGGACGAGATGATGCTGGCCCGCAAGGTCTATGATATGGGCATACCCACCCCCGAACCCGGCGAATATGTCGTGACCGAAGACGGCCGCTACGGCATACGCTTCAAGCGCATCCTCGGGAAGAAATCGTATTCCCGCGCGACGGGCGACGAACCGGAGAAGGTGGCGCAGTTCGCCGCCGAATTCGCGGGAATGTGCAAGCAGTTGCACTCGACTCACGTGGACACCACTCAGTTCGAGAACGTCAAGGACCGCTATTATCGCCTCCTCAAGGAGAATCCGTTCTTCACGCCGGCCGAGAAGGAGAAAATCGAAAAATTCATCGCCGACACCCCGGACGAGGATACCGCCATCCACGGCGACCTCCAGTATAGCAACGCCATCTTCGTGGGCGACCAGCGCTATTTCATCGACCTCGGCGATTTCTGCTGGGGTAACCATCTTTTCGACATCGGTATGGTCTACCTTTGCTGCTACCTCAGCGGGGAAGACTTCATCAAGGAGACCTTCCATATGCCCAAGGCCCTCGCGATGAAATTCTGGGACAACTTCGCTCCCGTCTATTTCGGCGAAGGCATTCCGCTCAGGGAAATCGAAGAACTGGTCCGTCCGTATGCCGGACTCAAGACCCTTATAATAGAAAGGGACGCCAAGTGCCCTATGCCTGAATTCCGCGCGGCGCTCGGCAATATCCTATGAAGAAACTGAGAAATCTAAAAGCACTGTTGCTCGTAATCGTGGCCGCCGTCGCACTGGAGGCTACAGCGCTGGTGCAGTTCTACTTCTCCCAGAAAGGCCTTCGCGAGGAGGCCGAACTGCGGGCGCAGAGCGAACTGGACGCGACGCGCTACGAGATTATGGACATAATAGACCAGGCGGAAGCGGCCGTGCGCAACAGCGTGTGGATAGCGCAGTGGTGCCTGGATGTGCCGGACAGCCTCCTTCGCGTGTGTGAGCGTATAGTGGCGGACAATCCGGTGGTCGCAGGCTCGACCGTGGCGCTTGTTCCCGGCTACAGGTCCGACAGGCCGCTGTTTTCCCCGTACGTCTGCCGTGAACCGGACGGCTCGCTGAAGGCTCTCTCCCTCGCGACCGAAGAATATGATTACCCGTCGCAGGAGTGGTTCGTAAGGCCGCTCGAGCTGGGGGAGGGCTACTGGTCCGAGCCTTACGTGGACGAAGGCGGCGGCGAGATGCTGATGACGACCTACTCCCTGCCCATCCGTGATGCCAGGGGCGTGCAGGCGGCAGTGCTCACGGCCGACATCTCCCTCGAATGGCTTAAGGAGCTGGTCGGGCGGATGAAGGTCTATCCCAACGCCTACTGCACCGTGGGCAGCCGCGAGGGGCACGTAATGGTCAGCCCGCCCGAGACGCAGGATCCCAGGAGCCTGGTCTTCGACGCCACGGTCGAGCGCACCGGATGGACCATCTCGCTCGTCATCCCAGAAAGCGACATTTTCGGCGTGCTGCGCCGCGTGGGAACCATAGTCGTCATCCTGCAGGTGCTCGGCCTGCTTATGATTATCCTTATGCTGCAGTCGTTCGTGCGGGGCGAACGCCGTTTCCGCGAGCTGGACAAGCAGCGCGAGAGGATCGCCGGCGAGCTGCAGATCGCCACCGGCATACAGATGTCTATGGTCCCGAAGACCTTCCCGCCGTTCCCCGAGCGGCACGACCTTGATATGGCGGCGACGATAGTCCCGGCGAAGGAGGTGGGCGGAGACCTGTACGACTTCTTTATCCGCGACGAAAAGCTCTTCTTCTGTGTGGGCGACGTCAGTGGAAAAGGCGTGCCGGCCGCGCTCGTGATGGCTGTGACCCGTACGACCTTCCGTAATCTGTCGGCCCACGAAGACAGCCCCGGGCGGATCGTGCAGGCGATGAACGACAACCTCTCGTCGATGAACGAGAGCAATATGTTCGTCACCTTCTTCTGCGGTGTGCTGGACCTTGCGAAGGGCCATCTGCGCTACTGCAACGCCGGGCACAACCCGCCGATGACGCTTACCGACGCCATACGGCCCCTGCCGGTGGAGCCCAATCTGCCGCTCGGTATTATGGGCGGCTTCGAGTTCAAGGAGCAGGAGATGCCTTTCCGTTACGACGACGCGCTGTTCCTCTATACCGACGGACTCACCGAAGCGGAGAATGCAGCGCACGAGCAGTTCGGCGAGGAGAGGATGGAGAAAAATCTGCACGGAAGGAAAAGCGCCCAGGACCATCTGGACAACATCAAGAAAAAGGTGGCGGAGTTCGTGGGCGATGCGCCCCAGAGCGACGACCTCACGATACTCTTCATCCACTATGTGCCGTCCTCACGCCGTCTGGTGCTTAAGAACAGTATAGACCAGATATCCCTGCTGCCGGCTTTTGTCGAGGATGCTGTCAAGGCCTCCAAACTCAATCCTGAGCTGGAAAGCAGCCTCAATCTAGCTCTGGAAGAGGCGGTCACGAACGTGATCGACTATGCATATCCGGAGGGGACTGAAGGCGAGGTGCTGATCGACGCGGCAGTCACGGACACTGCGCTGACCTTTACCATAACCGACAACGGCAAACCGTTCGACCCGACCGCACGGCCGGAAGTGGACATCAATGCCGGAGTGGAAGATCGCCCCATCGGCGGCCTTGGGATACATCTGGTCCGCCAGATTATGGACGATGTCCGCTACGAGAGAAGGGGAGAGAAAAACGTTCTGATAATAACAAAAAGATATTGATACTATGGAAGTTAAGATCGCACGCGAAGCCGGCGAAGTGACCGCTTATCTGATCGGTCGCCTGGACACTCCCGCTTCTCTGGAGATTGCTCCCCAGATGAACGCTCTGGAGGCCGATGCAGGCGGAACCATCATTCTGGACTGCACGGAGCTCGCCTACATCTCGAGCTCGGGTCTCAGAATATTTATCACCCTCCGCAAAGCCGCAGCCGCGAAGGGTGGTAAGATCATCGTGCGGAATATCTCCAATGATATTCGCAGCGTGTTTATGATGACCGGATTTCTGAATCTGTTTGAAATCCGGTAAAGAAGACTACGAAGAGTAGTTGTCGAAGTAGCCCTGGACGAGCACGACAGGGGTTCCTTTGTCGCCCGAACCGCTGGTGAGGTCGCAGAGCGAGCCGATGAGGTCCGTGAGTTGACGGGGGGTTGTTCCCTCGGAGACCATCTGGCCCTTCAGGCTCGCATCTTTCTTCCGGATGCTCTCGGAGATGGCGTTCCTGAGTTCTTCGCCCTTGAGGGCTGCAAACTCGCTGTCCGCGAGGAACTTGATCTTCAGTTCGTTCGGAGTGCCCACCAGACCTTCAGTGAAGAACGGGGAGACCACAGGGTCCGCGAGTTCCCATATCTTGCCCTTCGGATCCTTGAAGGCGCCGTCGCCATAGACCATCACCTCCACGTGCTTGCCGGTTTCCTTCAGGATGCGCTCCTGGACTTCGTGCACCAGGCCTTCGCCAGAGCGGGGGAAGAGCTTCACAGTGTCTTCAGTGGCCTTGTTCGAGCCGAGCAGGCCGTATTTATCGTTGTAACCGCTGCCGTCCACGGGGGCGGAGAGTATCTGGTCCATTCCCACTACCACCTTCGCGCCGGCCTTTTCGAGGATGCGGCGGGTGCGGCGGCGGGTGTGGATGTCGCAGTTGATGACGGTGTCAGTGTACCCCAGGATCGCCTCCGGCCTGTTGGCGAAGACTATCTCAAGCTCGGCGCCTTCTGCACGCACGAGGTCGGAGTAGTACTCGACATAGTCCATACCCGTGAATTCGTGGCGATACACGCCGAACACTTCGCGGTAACGCTCCAGCGAAAGGACGTCAGTGTATGGATTGATGCCGGCCTCGTCCATAACGTCGAGGTCCACGATGGAATTGCCCACCTCGTCCGAGGGGTAAGAGAGCATTAACACCACCTTGCGGCAGCCCCTCGCCATGCCCTTGAGGCAGATGGCGAAACGGTTACGGCTCAAGATGGGGAAAATGATGCCTACTGTGCCTCCGCCGGTGCGTGCCTTGACATCTTTCGCGATGTCGTCCACGGAGGCGTAATTGCCTTCCGCGCGGGCTACTATAGATTCGGTGATGGCCACGACATCACGGTCGCGGAGTTCGAATCCTTCCTCGCGGGCGGCGCCCAGTACACTTTCTAAGATGAT
>JAFYIK010000037.1 GCA_017538685.1 Bacteroidales bacterium
AACCATAACCATAACCGTAGCCGTAGCTTCCGCCGTAGCCGTAACCGTAGCCTTCGCCATAGCCGTAACGGTACTTATTGGCGGTTATGTTGAAGTCGTTGAGCACCAGGTTGATATTGCGGATAGGGGCGGTCTTGCTGTTGATGACCGCTTCGATTTCCCTAAGCATCCTGAGCTGGGTGTAGTCTGCGCGGATGACGTAAAGGGTTGCATCCACCAGCGGGTTGATAAGCGATGAGTCTGCTACCGGGAGGTAAGGGGCGGTGTCGATCACGACGTAATCGTACCTGTCCTTAAGGGCGGCTATAATCTCCGCCTGCCTGCCCTGGGCGAGGAGCTCGGTGGGGTTCGGAGGCACGGGGCCTGCGAAGACCAGATCCAGCGAGCTGCTGACTCCGCTCTGGAAGATCATATCATCGATGGAAGTCACCTTGCCTATCATATAACCCACGACGGAAGCCATCTTGTCGTGCTGGACATCCTTGAAGATCTTCGGAAGCACAGGCTTACGGAGGTCCATACCCACCAGGACGACCTTCTTGCCGGTGTGCGCCAGCGAGAGGGCGATGTTCGCCGCAACGAACGACTTACCTTCGCCGGGGACGGAAGATGTGACCTGCAGCACCTTGGTGTTCGGGAGATACTGGATGTTCGCACGAAGCATACGGAAGGACTCGCTGAGCGCGTCACGTCCGCTCTTCGGGATCAGCATATAGTCGGCCTCGCCGCTCTTCGGGAGGACTGCCAGAACTGCGGCGTCCACCACTGCCTCCACGTCTGACTTCGTCTCCACTCTCGTACGGAGCTGGCTGCGCAGCCACACAACGCCCGGAGGAAGGATGAAGCCGAGGATAAGGGCCAGGAGATAGAACATCTTGCTGTTCGGCTTCACAGGCGCGCCGGGGCCGAATGCGGGCTCGATCACACGGAAGTTGTCGGCTTCGCCGTACATAGTGATCTGGGTCTCCTCCCTCTTCTGCTGGAGCAGGAGGAACAGAGGCTCGATGATCTCCATCTTACGCGAAAGCTGCTGGAGCTCGAACTGCTGCTGAGGAATGGTGGCTATCTTGCTCTTGCTGGAGGAGAGGAGCTTCTCCAACTCCCTCTGGCGGATTGTGTAGATCTTGACCAGGTTGTTCACGGAGAGCTCGATGCCCTTCTTTCCATCCTCGAGCTGGGTGTTCATACTGAGCACCCTCGGGTTGTTCTCCGAGGAATTGGAAATCATCCTGTTGCGCTCGGCCACTAGGCTGTTGTAATTGCTGATGATGCTGTTCAGGCCGGCGTCGCTCACTCCGATGTTGGTCGGAATGACTTTATAGACGTTCTCGGGAGTCTCATTGAGATAATTGGTGATCATATCCAGGACCTGGAGCTGAAGCTGAACTTCAGTGAGCTGCTTCTGATACTCCATATCGCGGTTGAGGGTCATACTTGTCTGGGAACCCGGATCCACGATAACCTTGGAAGACTGGTAGTTCTTATAGTTGATCTCGGCGTTTCCGAGCTGGTCGGAAATCTCCTTGAGACGGGAGTCGATGAACTCGATGGTGTTCAGGGTGGAGAGATTCTTATAATCCCTTGCCTCCCTGTTCGTGCGGGCGACCAGCGCGTTCAGGATGTCCTCCGCCCTGCGGGGGAACGCGTCCTCCATAGTGATCATCACCACGTCGCTCTGGTTTGCGCTCTTGCCCTGCACGTCCACGGAGAGTCCTCCGAGGAAGCCCTTGGCGGTGTTGAACGGGGTGTTCCAGGTGGCGATGTATTTGTCTCCCTTGATCATATCTTCGGGATTCTCCACGTGGAAGGTGAGCGAGAAGCCGCCGAGGCTGAGCGAATCGTTGTAGGAGAACTGCTCACGGCCGGGATCGAACTTCTTGCCGTTCACGAGCATCTTGCGGATCTTGAAGCCGGACTCGCCTTCGTGCTTGAACTCCACATAGATGCTTGCCGGGTGCATTGCGTCCGGATAGAGCGGATCGTGGACCACGTTCATAGTGAACGGCTGGTCTCCGTAGTACTCCGCGAGCTTACGGGCGAAGATGCTTCTGGTGTGCTTGATCTTGCTGTTCGCGATAGGGAGGATGTAGTGATAGTAACGGGTGTTGAGCCCGAGATCCTCCACGACCTTGCTCATCAGCGAAGGGCTCTTCAGGATGAAGACTTCGTTGTCGATGCGCTTGTTCAGGGTACGGCCGGTGAATTCGGAGAGGATGGTGAACTCAGTGTTCGCTCCGTCGTTGCGGTTCAGCATAATCCAGGTCGAACGCTGGAACATCGGAGTCTGCATCCTCACGAAAAGGACGGCGAGAACGAGGGCCACTGCCATCGCCCCGGCTATCCACCAGCGGAGACGCCAGAAAAAGTCGAGTATATCGCGAATGTTGATGCCGCTTTCTTCTTCCTGGCGGGATTCCTCGAAATTTCGGTATTTGTTGATATTGTTTTCCATATTAACGGGTGGCGAAACTGATGATTGCAATCAGGGTTGTAATGGATGAGAGGATAGTGCTCCAGATACCTGTGGCTGTGGTGGCAGTCATCACTCGTGTTGCACTTGGCGGTACATAAAGGACGTCGTTCTGCTGCATATAGAAGTAGGGCGACTCCAGAATGTCGCTGTTCCTGAGGTCGATGTTTACGTGAGTCTGAAGGCCGTCGATCTCGCGGATCAGAAGGATGCCTTCCCTCTGGGCGGTAAGGTTAAGGTCTCCGGCGCGGCCGAGGGCCTGCAGGATGTTCACTTTCTCCGAATCGAAGGTGTAGGTTCCTGGAGAGCGGACCTCGCCGAGCACCGTGATTTTGTAGTTCTTGAACGAGACGTAGACGATAGGCTCCTTCACGTCCTTGCCGATTTCGGCGGTGAGATAGTTCACGAGATCGTTTCTGGTCATACCTTCCACGTGGATCTTACCAAGGATAGGGAAATCGATATTTCCCTCAGGATCGACCAGGTAGGAGAGGGTCGACTGCTCAGGATTGTAACTGCCGGATCCGCCGGTGGTCATCTCACCGAGGGTGAGGTTGTAAGGCGCGGTAACTGTTTTGTCCGGGCCGCTGACCACTATCACGAGACGGTCGTCTTTCTTGATTACGGCTTCGTATTCATTGCTGAGCTTCCCGAGAGTTCTGTCGTCGATGTCCTGGAAATACAGGATCTGCTTCGAGGAAGCGCACCCGACCGCCAGCGCTATGGCTGCGGCGAGGATGATAAATCTGGATATGAGTTTCATCAATAGATTGTTTTTCCAATTAGCCTATTAGCGTCCAAAGATACTAATTATTTTTCGATTATCTATGAAATCTTGCTGTAGTCCTGAACACGGTATTTTTCCTTGCGGAGCTCGGCGGCCAGGCGGGCGTTGCGCGGGTCGGTGAGGGAAGGGTCCGCTTTGAGGATCTTCTGCGCATAGGCCCGCGCTTCGCCAAGGATCAGGCCGTCCTTTGCCAGCGATGCGATATTGAGCGAAATGGGAAGGCCGCTCTGCATAGTGCCCTCCAGATCGCCAGGGCCGCGCATCTTCATATCTTCCTCCGCTATCTCGAAGCCGTTTTCGGTGCG
>JAFYIK010000038.1 GCA_017538685.1 Bacteroidales bacterium
CACACAGCGGTCGTGGTTCACCTCGATCACCTTGATGTCCTCGATGTCGCCAAAAAGCGATGCGGCGGTCATAGTTCCCACCGTGCCGCCTCCGACTATCATCACCTTCTGGACATCTATATCGCTGACTCCCAGATATTTGGTAAGTCTCTTAAGCCCCGCTTTCTTGATCATTATGTAGACCACGTCGCCGAACTTGAACTTGGTGTCGAACTTCGGGATAATAGTTTTATCGTCGCGGGTGATTGCGATAACGCGGAACTGCGAGGCTTCCTCCACTGAGAACTCCTGCACGAAATCGATCAGTCTCGTGTCCAGAATCGGACTTTCCTCGCCCATCCTGAACACTGCGAGTTGGAGTTTGCCGCCCACGAAATCAAGGGTATCCGAAGTCAGACCCCTCCTGATGTAACTTCCGATAACGTCGGACGCGATTTTTTCCGGGCAGAAGGTCCTGTCTATGCCGGCTTCGCGTATGAACTTTTTCGGCTCGGGCCCAAGTAGGTCGTTGTGGATACGCGCGACCACCTTCTTCGCTCCGAGTTTCTTGGCGAACATACAAGCCACGAGGTTCACTTCCTGATTCACGTGCGGGAAAACGGCGATGAACAAGTCGCACTGATCCACTCCCGCTCTGCGCATCGTGAGGATGGAACTAGGCTCGCCTTCCACCACACCCACATCGGCTGTGGCTGAAATGGCATCGAGCCTTTTCTCGTCATTGTCCATCACAGTGACTTCATTCCCTTCCTTGGAAAGCAATTTGGCCAGATGGGATCCGACCTCTCCTGCTCCGTCAATTACTACTTTCATATTTTCTCAGATATTCGAATACTTTTTTGCCCCTGAAGGCCCAGGCCGGGATTATCCGCACCCTGCTGAGTCTGACATCTGCGCGGCCTTCCACGGGGATTATCTCTCTTACGCGGGCCTCCCTGCGCGCACGGGAAACGGCCTTCACATAATCCAGCTTTCCCTGCAGCAGATATGCGACCTGCGTGCCGAAATCGATCAATTTCCTTATTATCATACGCCAGCGGGCCTTCCGCGGACCGATGGTCGCAGGCAGGTTCTTTCGCAGCATCCACGCCGAATTGCGGTAGTTCAGCATCAGCTTGAGCGGCGATGCGGGAGCGAGCGTGCCTCCGCCAATGTGCCACGCAACCGACTGCGGGACCGTCCAGACCTCTCCTCCGGCGAGCTGGGCGCGCCAGCAGAAGTCGATCTCCTCCATATGCGCAAAGAACTCACCGTCCAGCCCGCCAAGTTCCTGCCAGACCTTCGAGCGAACCATAAGGCATGCGCCCGTGATCCAGAAGACTTTCGCCGGACTGTCGTACTGTCCTCGGTCCATCTCCACCAGGCGGAGCGCACGGCCCCTGCAGTACGGGAAGCCGTAGTGGTCCAGCCATCCGCCAGCGGCGCCGGCATACTCGAAGCGGTCCGTCCGCAGCCATCCGCCCTTGCCGTCCGGATCGAGAGCGTGGAGCTTAGGCCCACACACGGCGCAGCGCGGATGGTTCTCCATCCACTCCACCAGCGGCTCGAGCCAGCCCTCGCCCACTTCTATGTCCGAATTGAGCAGCAGGTAGTAACGGGCGTCGCTGACAGTGGCCAGCGCCCTGTTGTACCCCTCCGCGAAGCCGTAGTTTTTCCCGAGCGGAATCAGGCCCACTTCGGGATATGTTTCTTTCAAATAATCAAGCGAGCCGTCCTCCGAACCGCTGTCCGCAACGAACAATTTGTCGTCCGCACCTAACGACCCCAGGACACCCGGGACGAAACGCCTCAGGTAATCCAGGTTGTTCCAGTTCAGTATGACGACTGCCGCTCTCATTCGGGTTTTGCAAATCCTACCATAGAGATCACGGAGCGCTCGGTGCCGTTGCTGGAAGGTCTGTTGAGGATATTCAGATCCTGCCCGGCGCAGAACACCGACGAGCCGCCGCCATCAAGATTCAGGGCATTCACGCAGCCGACTCCGGTCATAAGCCTGGCCAGTTCCGTCAGGACCACTCCTTCGCTGACTCCCTTGTTTCGTCCGTCCACCACCATCAGCACTATCCTGCCGTCGGCGAGATTGCCTATGGCAGTTCTCGGATTAAGCTCGGATTTATTGAAGATATTGGTAGGGAAAACCTCGAAGTTGGAGATATACTGCTTGTCCGAATCGCTCTTGCTCTCGTCCACCGCGATGAAATTCACCACGGTCTTTCCGTCTTTCACGAGCACTGGGCCGCCGCCGATTGCATTATAGTAATCGGGATCGATGGCAGGCGAAGGGAAAGTCGAGGAAGGTTCGAGGGCCGCCGCGCCGCTGATCTGCGGGATAGGGGTGTCGTAGAAATACGGCCCTCCGCCAGAGATGCCGCCGTAACGCCAGCACACTGAAGGTGTTCCGTCCGCGGTCACACCGAACACGCCCCTGGAGATAGGATACTGGTTGGTCTCATCCATAGCCATATTATCGGATTTCTGCTCTCCCTGGTCGAGCACATAGCTCAGCGAAGTTGTATAGAAATAACCTCCGTTGGTGAACACATATGGAGTGTTGGTGTGAGTCTTTGGCCAGGAAGATGTCTTGGCATAGCCGTTAGGGCACAGAGTCCTCATCACCACGTTTCCGGTAGTGATGTCCGCCGTGGCGTACCAGATATTGAGCGGACGTCCTGTGACGGTAGTATGGGCTGTGTAGACTTTAATCTCAGAAGGAACGTCGTCCGGGGTAATCTCTTCGTATGAGACATCGTAGGGCTCGGGTTCCGCCGCCGGAGATGCGGTCTGTGTCTCGGAATAGCCCATTATGCCTCCGCTGACCGTCTTCGCCCACGCCCTGAAAGTGACCTCGCCTGTCGGGTTCATTATCACTCCAAGACCGTTTCCGTCCGTACGGAGCTTTTTCCAATAGCGGAAGGAATTGCCCTCGCCCCACTCTATTCCGTTCTCCACATAGCCGCCCAGATCATCTGCAATCGTGTAACGCACGACTATCATATTGCAGGCGGTCTCCACCTTCGTTATGC
>JAFYIK010000039.1 GCA_017538685.1 Bacteroidales bacterium
CCGGCGGCATAGGTGTCTCCTGCGCCGGTTGCATCCACCGGATCGGCCGGCCAGGGCTCGATGTAATGCACTTCGTCTCCGGATTTGACGTATGAACCCTGCTTGCCCACCTTCACGATTGCGATCTTGCAGTGCCTGGATATTTCGTCCAGCGAGGCCTGGGCGTCCGGCAGTTTCGTGAATGCCCGCGCTTCAGTCTCGTTCGCGAAAACGATATCCACATAGCGGTCCACTATATCGTGAAGGAACGCTTCGTTGCTTTCGACGACGTTGTACGAGGCCATATCCAGCGAGATTATGCAGCCGGCGGCGTGTGCCAGCTCCACGGCCTTACGGATAAGGGCCTGGTTCTGAACCAGATAGCCTTCGATATGGAAATAATCGTGCCCCTCGAAATACTCGGGCTTAAGGTCTTCCGGGACGAGGTCCAGCGCTGCGCCAAGGTAGACGGCGAACGTGCGCTCGGCGTTTCCGCCGCTCACGAACACCATCGAACGGCCGCTGGATTTGTCGCTCTTCAGGAGCATAGTGTTAACGCCGTACTGCTCCTGGTCGCTCTTGAACAGCAGGCCCAGCTCGTCGTCGCCGATTTTGCCGATGAAGGACGACGGCATTCCGAAGATAGCGGTGCAGGTGATGGTGTTCGCCGCACTGCCGCCGGCCACATATTTCACGCCCAGCGGCTTGAGCGCCTGCCATATGCGGTCGCCCGTCTCCATATCGACGTGCTGCATACTGCCTTTCGGAAGGTGATACTGTTTAAGAAGTGAGTCGTCAGGAAGGACTGCAAGGATGTCAGTCAGGGCATTGCCTATTCCGAGAATGGATTTCATACGCGGTTCGTTAACATACAAATATAACAAATAATGCGTATCTTTGCCTTCCGATGGCAAAAAAAGCGCTTAAAATACTCGAGTACATCATCCTCTTCGGACTGGGTGTAGTGCTGGTTTGGATCGCCCTTCGCGGCATTGACTGGAAGGTATTCGTCGATAATCTGCACACCGTGCGCTGGGAGTTCGTGGCGCTGTCCGGCTTCTGTTGCCTGTGCGCCCTCATCTTGAGGGCGGAGCGCTGGAAGGATATGCTTCTCCCGCTCGATCCGTCCGCCACATTCGTAAAGGCCTGGGATGCCAACAACCTCGGAAACCTCAGTTACCTGGTCGTGGCCGGCAGCGGCGATTTCGTGCGCACGGCCGGAGTCACCAACAAAACCATCACCTACGACAAAGTCTTCGGCACCGTGCTGATGGAAAGGGCGTGGGACTCGCTGATGGTGATTGTGGTCACTGTGCTCGCCATAATCTTCAAGCAGGACGCCATCATCGGTTTCCTCAAGGATTCGGTTCTGAAACCGGCGGCAGGCAGGATGTCGCTCAAGCTCTGGATTATCCTGGGAGTGGTGATTATCGCCGTCATAGTGTTCTGCGTCCTTATCTACAAACTGCGTGACAAGAGCAAGTTCTTCGGAAAGATTGCAGAGTGGCTGAAGGGCGTTTTCGACGGCATCAAGGCCTTCCTCGTGATGGACCGCAAGGGCCGCTTCGCCGTGTACACCCTGCTGATCTGGTTCTTCTATGTGGCGATGTGCCAATGCGTTTTCTGGGCTATGCCAGGCCTGGGGCATCTCACATTCGCGGACGCGCTCTTCCTGTCTGCCATAGGCAACTTCGCCACCATCATCCCCGTTCCCGGCGGTATGGGCGCATTCCACTACATAATCGCCCTCGCGATGTCGCAAATCTACGGCTATGGCTGGGAGGTCGGCATCCTCTTCGCCACCCTCACGCACGAAAGCCGCACGATCCTGCTGGTCGTCCTCGGCGCCGTCTCCGCCTTGGCGATGGGCATCCGCCGCGGAAAACGCAAAGCGGCGATCGATGCGGCCGCTGAGCCTGCGAAGGCCGCCGCGCCCGCTGAGCCCATAGAGCCCGCCTCGCCAGTGGAGCCCGCCTCGCCCGCGGAGCTCGCCGTGCCAGTGGAGCCCGCCTCGCCCGCCTCGCCCGCGGAGCCCGTGGGGGATAAGTAGTTAATAGTCAATACTTTACGCAAAAGAGGTGTCCTCAAAACGGGACACCTCTTTTCGCTAATTAGCTGATTGACAGGGACTTGGCCCCCACGCCTGAAATCCGGCAGATAAAAAAATCGCCGACGGAAACGATTCCGACGGCGATTCAGTATTCAAAAGCGGGATGACAGCCTACTTCGCGGATTCTTCTTTGATGTTCGGAAGTTCGAGGCCGTAGTCCTTGCGGCGGTTCTCGATCTTCAGGGCGATGCTGAACAGGAAGGCCAGCACGCCGAAGGAGGAGAAGACTATCATAGGGACCACATATCCGCCGGTGCTCTGACGGAGCGAGCCGATGAGGGCGGGCACGAGGCAGAGGCCGATGTTCTGCACCCAGAAGATGAGGCAGTAGGCGCTTCCGAGGATCTTTTCATCGATAATCTTCGGCACGGAAGGCCATAGGGCTGCGGGGACCAGCGAGAAGCTGACGCCGAGGGTAACGATAAGCACCAGGGCGAGGGTCTTGCTGGGGAATGCGGGCAGCAGGAACGCGAAGCTGAGGTGGCAGACTATCATAATGATGGAGCCGACCATAAGCATAGAGGCGCCCTTGCCTATGCGGTCGAGGAAGATGCCGAGCAGGGGAGTGAGAGCCATCGCGAGGATGGGGAACACGCTGAACAGGCGGGCTGCCGACTCGAGATCGATGCCTAGAGTCTCCTCGAGGAAGTTCGGGGCATAGCGCTGGAACGGGAAGATGGCGCTGTAGTACAGCACACAGAGCAGGGCCACGATCCAGAACATCTTGCTCTTGAAGATGGCGCCGAGGTCTTTGACGTGGAATTCGTCTTCAGGCGACTTCTCTTCGGTGGCAAGGCCGGCGGCGATGAGCTGCTTGTCGAACTTGCTGTCCATAAACGCGAACACGATGAAATTGATCAGGCCGATGCAGAGCAGGGCGCCGCAGAAGCCCATAGGAGCCATCACGGAGCCGCCGAACTTGGCGGAAATGAGCGGCGAAATCCACATCACCGCGAACACGCCGAGGCGGGCGATAGCCATCTCCAGGCCCATTGCAAGAGCCATTTCCTTGCCCTTGAACCACTTCGCGAGTATCTTCGAAACGTTCGTTCCTTCCATCTCGCAGCCGCAGCCGAAGATCATGAAACCGAGCGCGGCGAGCTTCGCGCTTGCGGGCATTTCCACCCACCAGCTGTTGAGCCAGCCGGCGAAAGCCGTGGTCTGGAACCAGTCGCTCACGGCGATGAACTTGATTCCTGCGCCGAAGACCATCAGACCAGCCGAAAGAATACCGGAGAAACGGACTCCGAGTTTGTCGAGTATGATGCCGGCAAGGATCAGGAAGCCGCAGACCGTGAGTATATACTCCGAAGCCGCGTATTTTCCGAAAACTCCGCTGTTCCAGCCGAGGTTGCTTTCCACCAACGATTTGAGAGGGGACATCACGTCCACGAACATATAGGCGAAGAACATCATCAACGCCACCAGGATGAGCACCGACCATCTTGCGACGGGGTTGTCATTCATCAATTGCTGCACTTTCTCTGACATATCATCTATTTCTTTAGCGAATTGCTAAGTTAGTCTCTTTGGCCGAAAAGTCAAAATAAAGTGTTACATTTGTGTTTGCGATGGACCGTATACTGGACACTATCAACTCCCCGGCGGACATTAAGTCGCTGAATATGGACCAGCTCAGGCAGCTATGTTCCGAGCTTCGTTCATATATGATAGAGGTGTGCTCCGAGCATCCGGGCCATCTTGCCTCCAGCCTGGGGGCCGTGGAGCTGATAGTCGGCCTGCACTATGTCTATGACGCCCCGAAAGACAAACTGATCTTCGATGTGGGGCATCAGGCCTATGCCCATAAAATCCTTACGGGCAGAAAGGAAGAGTTCAAGCGCCTCCGCACCCGCGAGGGCGTGAGCGGCTTCCCGAAGATGGACGAGAGCGAGTACGACGCCTTCGGCGTGGGGCACGCCTCGAACTCGGTCAGCGCCGCCCTCGGCTATGCGGAGGCATTCGCGCTGCAAGGCTCGGACGCCCACAGCGTCGCCCTGATAGGCGACGGCGCCCTCACCGGCGGCCTCGCCTTCGAGGCGCTCAACAACGCCGGAGCCAGCAAGGCGAACGTGCTGATACTCCTGAACGACAACAACCAGTCCATAGACAAAGCTATAGGCGGACTGCACCAAAGCCTTTTCCGCATCACTTCCAGCGTAAAGTACAACACGCTGAAGGACAAAGTGTGGAGGCGGCTCGGCAACCGCAGGGTCAGGGGCTTCCTCCAGCGCTGGATCCGTTCCCTCAAATCGTGGATAGTGAAGCGCACGGGAGGCGACATCTTCGAAGCCCTCGGGCTGCGTTACTTCGGCCCCGTGGACGGCAACGACATCGAGCAGGTGATAAAGAGCCTCCGAAAGATGAAGAACATTCCCGGTCCTGTGGTGCTTCACTGCATCACGGCGAAGGGCAGCGGATTCGGCCCGGCCGAGGACGACCCCTGCGTCTGGCACGCTCCGGGCAAGTTCGATCCGGAGACTGGCGAAAGACACGTCACCGCTAACAGGCCCGACCGCTTCCAGGACGTGTTCGGCGAAGTCCTGTGCGAACTCGCAAGGGAGGATTCAAGGATAGTCGGAGTCACGCCGGCGATGGCGAGCGGCTGCGGAATGAACCTTTTCGCCCGAGAGTTCCCGGACCGCTTCTTCGACGTTGGAATCGAGGAGGAGCACGCCGTGACCTTTTCCGCAGGCCTCGCGGCGGCCGGTATGCGCCCCTTCTGCAATATCTATTCGTCTTTCTCCCAGCGGGCATACGACCAGATCATTCACGACGTGGCCCTGCAGAACCTTCCGGTCGTACTCTGCTTCGACCGCGCGGGCCTGGTGGGCGAAGACGGCGCCACGCACCACGGTATGTTCGACCTGGCGGCCTACCGCGCCATCCCGAACTGCGTGGTAGCCGCCCCGGCGGACGGCGCCGAGCTGAAGAGCCTGATGTACTCGGCCCTCAAACACGAAGGCGGCCCATATATAATAAGGTATCCGCGCGGGAGCGCGGGGGAGACCGAATGGCGGGGCGCCGGATTCGAAGAGCTCCCGCTCGGTAGGGCAGTCGAATGCCTGAAGGGCAGCGAGATAGCGGTGGTCGCCATAGGTCCGAGCGTGCACGCTGCGCTGGCGGCGGCGGAGGCGGAGGCTTATAAGGGCAAGGTGGGAGTCTACAACTTCCGCTTCCTCAAACCGCTGGACACCCAGATGCTGGACAGCATCGCGAAGTCCTATAAAAAGATAATCACGGTGGAGGACGGCTCGCTCAAGGGCGGACTTTACGGCGCAGTCTGCGAATATCTCGCGGATAAGGCTCCAGGGGTGTCTGTGACGGGTATCGGAGCGCCTGACAAGTTCGTCGGGCACGACACCCAGGCGGCTCAGCGCAGGGCGTGCGGAATCGACGCCGAGGGGATTTCTAAAAAAATTGCAGAAATCTTCTAAAATCTTTTTTGTTTTTCCCAAAAGTTCTCTATATTTGCAGTCCTTTTTGAGAGAAAAGGACATTGACATACCTGCCGATGTAGCTCAGCTGGCCAGAGCACGTGATTTGTAATCTCGGGGTCGACGGTTCGAATC
>JAFYIK010000040.1 GCA_017538685.1 Bacteroidales bacterium
AGGTCAAAGTCCCCTGCACCGTCGCCGGCGCCCTGAACGAGGCCGGTGCCTTCGGACAGAACGTGCTCGACGAAGACCGCTACTTCAAGATCGACCGCGCGCAGTTCGACAGCCCCTGGGTTTTCACGACCCAGTTCGATACGCCGAAGGGCCTGCACCATATCCTCCGCTTCGAGGGCCTCGGCTATTCCGCCGACATCAAGCTCAACGGCACCCCGATCGCCACGGCGGACACCACGGTCGGCGTCTTCTCCGTCTGGGAGTTTGACATCACGGCCCTCGCCAAAAAGCGCAACACCCTTGAGGTGACCGTCTACAAGGCGCCCGCCAAGAGCCTCAACTCCGGCTACGCAGACTGGAATCCCCGTCCCGTCGACGAGAGTATGGGTATTCTCCGCCCCGTGGAACTGATTTCGGTCCCGGACGTGGAGATCCAGGACGTGTTCGTCATCCCGGAAGTGAATCCGGAGGATCTTTCGAAGGCGGCCTTCACCACCGTCGTCACCCTTGTCAACCGCGCCGACCATCCCGTTGACGGCATCGTCACCGGCAACTGGGACGACGGCTTCTTCCGTGAGAATGTCTCCATCGCGGCCGGTGCGTCGAAAGAAGTTAAGATCCACCAGGATGTGGACCGTCCGCGTATCTGGTGGAGCCACGACCTCGGCAAGCCGGAGCTCTATAATCTCAATGTCCGCTTCAGCAGCGACGCCATCCCTGTAAAGGGCAAGGCACAACAGCCCGGCCACGAACGGCACGTGCGATTCGGTCTCCGCTCCATCACGAGCGAAATCGACGAGAACGGCCATCGCCAGCTCATCCTCAACGGCAAGAAGATTCTCTTCAAGGCCGGCGGCTGGACGGACGATATCTTTATGCAGGACACTCCCGCGCGCACGCGTGCGCAGTTGAAATATGTAAAAGATATGGGCCTGAACGGCGTCCGCTTCGAGAATATCTGGGGACGCGACGACACGGTCTATGACATCTGCGACGAACTCGGCCTCGTGTCGATCGTCGGCTTCAGCTGCCACTGGGAGTGGAAATCCTACTGCGGCCTCGACGAGGTCAAGGGGTATGGCTGCATCGTCGGCGAGCCCTGGGAAAGCCTCGCCGCCCGTTACTTCCACGATCAGGTGATCCGTCTCCATAATCACCCCTCCATCCTCGCCTGGCTGACCGGTTCCGACCGCATCCCGACCCCGTCGCTGGAGGAGCGCTATCTCGCTGATTATGCGAAATATGACTACCGCCCGTATATCTGCTCCGCGAAGGGTATGTCCTCGCTGGCCGGTCCTTCCGGCGTCAAGATGGAAGGTCCCTACGAGTATGTCGCTCCCGACTACTGGTACCGCGACAAAAAGCGGGGCGGCGCCTACGGTTTCAATACGGAAACCGGCATCGGTATGAACATCCCGCAGAAGGAAAGCGTCATCCGGATGGTCGGTAAGGACCACGCCTGGCCGACCGACAAGAACTGGGATATGCACTGCACGGCCTCGAAGACCGAGATGAATTCCACCGCGATGATCACGAAGGTGATGACCGAGCAGTACGGCGCCCCGACGGATCTCGACGACTTTATGAAGAAGGCGCACGCCATCGACTACGAAGGCACCCGCGCGATGTTCGAGGCTTTCCGCTGCAAGATCTATAAGACCACCGGCATCGTCCAGTGGATGCAGAATTCCGCCTGGCCGTCCTTCTACTGGCAGTTCTACGACTGGTATCTTGTTCCGACGGCCGGTTATTATGGCACCAAGCACGCCTGCGCCCCGTACCAGCTCGTCTACGACTATGGCAAGAAAGCCGTCTATGCCGTCAACGAAGTGGCCCCCGAGAAGCGTTTCAGCACGCACATCGACTATTATGGCACCGACGGCAAGCTCCTGCGCAGCGACGACAAGCGCGTCACCTTTAAGCAGCGCGACCCCGAAAAGGTCTATAAGGAGATCACGGGTCCGGGCTTCATCGCCCTGAGCATCCGCGACGACGACGGCAACCGCATCGCCGACAACTTCTACGTCCTGCCCGACGGCGAGAACGACTACGCCTGGGACAAGGCCAGCTGGGTCCACACCCCTATGAACAGCTTCGCCAGTATGCGCTTCGTCTCCGAACTGCCGAAGGCCACGCTGACGATGAAGACCCGCCCGGCCAAGGAAGGCGGCTTCGAGGTAACCCTTCGCAACGAGTCCGACGTCATCGC
>JAFYIK010000041.1 GCA_017538685.1 Bacteroidales bacterium
ATTATGATACTCTCCTTCGCCACGGCCGCCCTGGCCGACGAAGGAATGTGGATGGCACCGTCCGTCAACAAGAAGACCTCAGAGCTTATCGGCTGCGTGGTTTCCCTCGACTTTATGGGCACGGGAAGCCTGATTTCCGGCAACGGCCTGGTTATCACCAACCACCACGTGGCCTACGGAGACGTCTTCGACCTGAGCACCAAGGAGCACAACTACCTCCACGATGGCTTCTGGGCCCGCACACTGCAGGAAGAGATTCCCATACCCAGGCGCCAGGCACATATCCTCAGGGAGACTATAGACGTTACAGATGAAGTCCAGGAGCTCGTAGACAACGGCACCGTCAAAAACGGCGTGATGATGATGCGCAAGCTCAGCTCCATAATGGAGAAGCGCTACCACGAGAAGACCGGCTACGAGGCGTGGCTCAGCAGCGCCTGGAAGGGAGCCAAATATTACATATCTCTGTACGATGTTTACCAGGACGTGCGCCTGGTGGGCGTTCCCCCGATGCAGGTGGGAGCTTTCGGCGGCGACGTAGACAACTGGGAGTGGCCCCAGCACAAGGGCGACTTTGCCTTGCTCCGCATCTACACGGCGCCGGACGGCAGTTCCGCGGCATACTCTCCCGACAACGTCCCCCTGAAGAACGCAAAATACCTAAAGATATCCACCAAGGGCTACCGCGAGGGCAGCAAGACCACCCTCATCGGATTCCCCGGCAGTACCGACCGCTACGCTTCATCGGCCAAAGCACAGCACCTGGTAGAAGTGCAGCTGCCCATCCAGACCGAGATACTCGGGGCCCAGCTTGGCATAATCAAGAAGTGGATGGACCGAGACCCCGAGATACGCCGCAAGTATTCGGACTACTTCTTCGGGCTGGCCAACAGGCAGGAGCTTTATCTTGGTGAGCTTCAGTGCTATAAGCGCTTCAACGTAATCGGGGAGAAGCGCAGGCAGGAAGAGGAGCTTGACGCCTGGCTCGACGCAGATCCGGCACGGCGCACAAAATATGGCGACATCTCCGGTATGATGAAAGACCGGTACGAGTCGCTCCGCACGGTCTACCGTAACTATCTCTTCTTCCGCGAGGCTATTATTCGCGGCAACCAGCTGGAGGCGGTGGCGTCTCGTATGTCGATGCTGCTGGGCCATTACGTCGAGGACAGGGCCGCCGGGGTGCGCAAGTCAAACGCACGTAATTTCGAATCCTCCGACCTCAGGGTGGAGCGCGAGCTGTTCCGCTATGGTATCGAGGCGTTCTTTGAGAACGTCGAGGAGCGTGTGCTCGGACCCTTCCAGAAGGAGCTCAAGGAGCGATTCGGGCAGAACTACGACGCTATGTGCGCCGAAGTCTGGGACAAGAGCTGGCTGAGCGACCCGGAAAAGGTGAAGGCGTGCCAGGATGAGGCCACGGACCTCAAGGCTTTCCTGGAGGCCAATGCCGACGATCCTCTGATGCGTTTCTATGCGGATGGCAAGATGCTGAACTACAACAACGACATCAAGAGAGCCCAAAAAGATCCGGACATCAGCTATCTGGCTCCGGAATACACCCACGCGATGTATGAGATGCAGGTCGACAAGAAGATGAAGGTCTATCCCGACGCCAACTCCACACTGCGCGTCAACTACGGCAAGGTGTGCGCGCTCAACCCGCGCGACGCGGTGCACTGCGACTGGTACAGCACCGTCGGCGGCCTTCTGGAGAAGCACGACACCACTGAATTCGACTTCACTATCCCCGCTGACGTCAAGGCCGTACTGGAAACCGTCTCGCCCAAGATGAAGGTCAACTTCATCACCGACAACGACAGCACCGGCGGCAACTCCGGTTCCCCCATCATCAACAGCCGCGGCGAGCTCATCGGCCTCCTGTTCGACGGAAACAAGGAATCCCTCGCCTCCGAGATGCTCTTCACGCCAGACTACAACCGCTCCGTCTGCGTCGACATCCGCTACGTCCTCTTCCTCCTCCGCAACTACGCCCACCTGGACAATATCCTCTCAGAGATAGGGCTA
>JAFYIK010000004.1 GCA_017538685.1 Bacteroidales bacterium
CGATGTACCTCTGGCGAGGTACATCGTTTTACATAACAGGTTGTGGCTCAGGGGCTTGCTAAACACGGCAAATAGAATACGCGCGACTTACAAGATGCGGGTAATTCCGGTTATCTGAGTTCAGGAGACGATAACCAAGTTCCTTCGCGGTCACACTGGTCCAAGGGTGTTGATGGCTCCGATACCAAAGTATCGAATGCCTGGGGCTAGACTTTTTAGGCTTGGTCGTCGAGAAACTCCGCAGGAGTCATTACGCACGGGAGTTTAATCTTCGCTTTATCAGTTCCTATTCGATAATCTTTCGGGTTATTGGTGATTATTACATCGCACCCGCCTCTTGCAGCACAAACAGCCTGAAGAATATCCTCAAAATCTCGACCGCTCAGGTTGTAGGCTTCCAACAACTGTTCCGAGTCCATCGGTAGCACGGTCACGAGAGATTGGATCTGCATCATGCTCGGAACGATGACCGCCGGAGTCGCTGATTTGCGAAGAATGAAGGCAAGATTTGCCATCGTCAGATATGAACAATAAAGGCTTATGCCGCCATCCTCCCCTGCCTGGAGGATTTTTGCCGATGATTCGTACCCGGGACGCTGCAGCAACAGATCCATCAGGATATTAGTATCCAAAAATACTTTGTGGCTCATTTGGACATCAGATAATTGAGCCGTTCTTCCTCCCAATCGACTTCAGCCCCTTTGGCGATTCCTATCAAAGAAATGACTTTTGGGGAAGTCACGCCTTCCGGAACCTTTATATCAGAATCGACGGCCTCGGTCTCCAGCACATTCTCTATGTATTTCTTGAGCGTTATTCCACGCTTCTTCGCCTTAACCGACAACGCCCTGAAGACATCA
This sequence comes from Bacteroidales bacterium, assembly GCA_017538685.1. The sequence goes on from JAFYIK010000004.1 coordinate 861, forward strand.
GGCTTAAGGTCTATCAGTTTCCTTCTTATTGCAATCGCTTCCATATATATTTTTTGTAAATATATATACTATTTCTGATTATTCAGCTATCTTTGGCGACAATAGAACTAATAATGCTATGAGAACTTCAAAAGCTAAGCGGCGTTTCTCGCCAAAAGTACTCAACCACGTCTACCAACGAACCGTTAACGGTTTTGTTATCTTCTACTGCATCAGCGACTATCTGGTGTACTTCACAACTATGTGCATCACCGCGCCCAAGTATCACGTCAGGTTATTAATGGTCTCTCTTATGCCCGACCACGTACATTTAGGCGTGATTGCCGACAGGGCTGGAGAACTGTCGGGATTTATGCAAGAGGTAAGTAAGACTTTTGCTCATAATCATAATGAAGTTTGTCATCATTCAGGGTCACTGTTCCAACGACCTTTTGGGAGTGCCCCTAAATATGGAGACAAAGCTGTACGAACCATCTTGATTTATATCGCCAACAATGGTCCTGAAAGGAAACTTGTGCAGAATGCGGAGGATTATCGATGGTCTTTCGTTGCATACGCTGCTTCAGACCACCCCTTTTCTGAAAAACTGGTTGTCCGCCGCGCATCATGTAAAATGCGGAGGGCTTTGACCGAAGTCAAAGCGACTCACGCCAAAGGAAGGCCAATGGACTATATGTAATTGATTATAAAGCAGCTATTCGATACTTTGGCGACTATGACAAGATGCTTCTTGCTATGCACAGCACTACTGGCAGCGAACACGATATCAACGAAGTCGTTATCGGTAAAGATGATAAGTGCTATGCGAAAATGGCAGCTATCTGTATGAAAGAATTAGGGCTGGAAGACATCCATGATGTCCTAGCGATGGACGACGAAGCAAAAATGGAGGTGTTTCAGCTGTTGAACGCCAAAACTGACGCGCTTTTGGAGCAAATCTGCGCGTTCTTGCGTATTCCATTCAAAAAGTTGAAATAGGCCGTGTTTAGCAACTGGTTGACATTCAATAAGTTGTACAAAACGATGTGCCTCGATCGAGATACATCGTTTTGCATAATGCGCTATCTGTCAGGGACTTACGAAACGCACCCCGATGCGGGACGATGGCCGGGGTGGCCTTAGGGCGGGAATGGCGAGGTACGGGGACGCAGGACCGGGAGTTACTGATCGATCTGGGAGTCTTTGAGACCGAGGAAGTAGAGGATGCCGTCGAGGCCGACTGTTGAGAGGTTCTGCTCGGCGGTGGCTTTGACTTTCGGTTTGGCGTGGTAAGCGATGCCGAGGCCGGCGGTGCCGATCATCGGGAGGTCGTTGGCACCGTCGCCGACTGCGACCGACTGGGCGATGTTGATCCCTTCGAACTGGCAGAGGAGCTTGAGGAGCTCGGCCTTGCGGCGACCGTCCACGACCTCGCCGAGGTAGCGCCCGGTCAGCTTGCCGTTCTCCACCTCGAGCTCGTTGGCATAGACATAGTCGAAACCGAACTTCTGCTGCAGGTACTTGCCGAAATAGGTAAAGCCGCCGGAAAGGATTGCGGTTTTATAGCCCACGCGCTTGAGGATTTTCATCATACGCTCGAGGCCTTCGTTGAGCGGTAGATTCTTCGCAATGTCTTCCATCACGGATTCGTCCAGGCCCTTGAGCAGGGCGACCCGGCGGGTGAAGCTCTCCTTGAAATCAATCTCGCCGCGCATAGCGCTCTCGGTTATGGCCTTCACTTCCGCACCGACTCCGGCACGCTCGGCGAGTTCGTCGATGCACTCTGCGCCGACCAGGGTAGAGTCCATATCGAAGCAGATGAGCCTGCGGGAGCGACGATAAATATCATCCTTCTGGAACGAGATGTCCAGGCCGGGGCGGGTGCAGCCCATAATGTCTTTCTGGAACGCGATCTTCGAATCCTCATCCACGTGTCCGCGGAGGGAGAACTCGATGCAGGAACGCGACTTGGGATCGTGCCCGACGAGGGGCATACGTCCGGTGAGGCGGCGGATCGCGTCGATGTTGAAGCCGTGCTTCGCGGTGACATCGGTGATGCGGGCGATGTCGGACGCATTGATTTGTCGGCCAAGGAGGGTCGCTATGTAACGGCCTTTGCCCTGGCGGGTCACCCAGGCATTGTAAGATTTTCTTGACACCGGTGTAAAGCGGATCTGTACTCCCAGCTCCGAAGCAGCGAACAGCAGGTCCTTCATAATGAAGCCGGACAGTTTGGTCGTAGTGCGGAACAAGATGCCGAGGGTCACCGTCTGGTGGATGTTCGCCTGGCCGATGTCCAGAATGAACGCGTCGTACTTCGCCAGAATGCCGGTCAGCGCGGCTGTAAGGCCCGGCTTGTCGTCGCCGGAAATGTTTACCTGGATTATTTCAATGTCACTCATATAATTCTATTGTTTCAGGAGATTTCTCGCCTTCGCGTGGAGAGACATCAACGGTGTCTGCTGGCGCGGGGGCGGTCTGGAGGGAATCGAGCCGGGCGGCTTCTTCGGCGGAGAGTTCCTGGACGGAATCTATCATTTCCAGGTCTGCACGGCGGGAGTCGAGTTCCTTGAGGGCGCGCTTTCCGGCTTTCGAAGCGGAGTCGGAGCCTTCTTTGTAGACGTTGCGGATGGTCATACGCTGGTAGCGTATCATCTTGTCCACTTCGCCTCGGAACTCCGGCATATACGCATTGATGAACTGCGGCTTGATAAGCTTCCAGCTGATATGGTTGAAGTCCGGGCCCTTCAGGCGCACGCCGAACTTGATGAGGATGGGCGAGCGCAGTAAAGAGACTTTGTAGTCGAAATCACCGTCGAAGGCGTGAGTCCCGCCCAGCGAAAGCGAATAGCGGTCCAGGTCGATCCTGGTCGGGAAAACGCGCACTTTGCTGTCCGTGACTATGCCGCCGATGTAAAGAGAATCTATACGTCCCTGCCGACGGTCGCGGAACATAAGGATACGCGCGAGCTTCTTGAAATCGCCTTCCTGGTTCAGAGTAAGGTCCTGGCCCTTGATGAAGAAAGCACCGTCCAGCGAACGAGGGTGGACCCGGAATGAAGTGTCCAGCTTGGTGGACGCGCAGAACGTGCAGTTCAGCTTGCCCTTGAAGGAGCTGAGCATAGGCACGAGCGAATCCACTGCCGGCACCATCTCGATTATCTTCTCGGCCGTGACGTCGCGCAGCGAAAGGTCGAAGCCGGCGCCTATGTTCTGCTTGGTCTTGGTGCTGTAGAAGGCGTCCGCGCTGATGGAGCCCGCATCGGTGAGCGCAGCGAGGTCGCTCACGAGCACGGTCCGCTCCTTCATCTGGATGCGGGCTCCAACCTCGCGGGCGTTGTAGTCCATATATTTCACCGCACCTGCCTTGAGCCTTACGTCAGCAATCACGTTCGCCGGGATCACGAACAGCTTCATACCCTCGGCCGACTCTTCCGGCTGACTCTCAAGCACTTCGGCCATATATTCTTCATCGGAAACACCCGAGGTTGTGTCCACCTGAGCGTCTTTTCCGGCATCCACGGCAGCAAGCAGTTGATTGAGGTTAAGCCAGCGCGAGAACGCCTCCAGGTCCATCCTGTAAAGGCCCTTTCCGCGGCCTGTGAGCATACGCCCGAAGCCCCGCAGATAACCCTTCAGCTGCAGGTCGGACTCGCCCGTGCGCACCTTCACGTTATCGATCAGCACCTCGTTGGTGTTGAAGCTGGCGTCCAGGTCCTCGAGCGAATTGCGCAGCGGGAAAAGCGGGGTTATGACCACGGCGTGCCCCACGTGGATCGATCCGCGCGGGTTCCAGGTCTTCACAAGCTCCGTGATCGAGCTGTCCAGCTGAACGTCTATGTCCGCGGCGCGGAAATCCTCCTCCCGGAGGAAATCGGGCACCTCCATACCCTCACGGTGCGGCCTGCGGCGCGGGAGCGATTCGGTCTTGTTGCGCGCGCCGGCGACGATTTTAACGTCGTCGGCCGCCACACGGCCGAATGGCAGTTGCGCCCGCAGGCTGGGCGTGCTGACCGACGCGAGGAGGTCGGCTCCGGAGCGGGCGAGCGTGCCGTCTGCCGTGAGGCGGACCTCGCCGTCGGCGGCCATCCCCTCCGGCAGCAGCGAGCGCAGCGCCCGGAGCCGCGCAAGCGCGTCGGCATCCAGATCGACCTGCGGGTTCTCACCCAGCAGGTCGCGACCGAGCACGGTCGCATCCAGCGTCAAGCCCAATGCCTTCAGGCTGAACCCGGTCAGATCCGCATCCAGGACGTTGTCCTTGGAGTTCGCGCCCTTAAGGTTAAACTCCAGCGAACCGTCCTTGACTATATCCGCAAAATAAAGATGAGTGTCCGCCAGGGTGAAGTCCGCCTTGAAATGCGGCAGATTGAGCGGTTCATCCTCTTTTTCCTCTTTCGGACCCGAAGGTTTCAATAAAGAAGTGTCCGCAGGCACCACATTGGCGTAAAGCCCGAATATACCTGCGTCGTGCATATCAAGACATTTGTCCTTAATCAGGGAGCGCAGATTCAACTGAGCCTGAATCCGGCTGATTGCCAGCACGGTGTCCTGAGTGACGGGTCTTGTCAGCGATACATTAGATATATATAAGGAGAAGTCCGGCAGTGTCGTGAGCAGCTTTACACGTATCTTGTCAACCCGCACTTTACCTTCGAGTACAGGTTCCGTGTACTTGCTTATCAACTTATCCTTTACACGGGTGTAAAGCACAGTGTGCACCGCGCTCAAAACAAGCAGTATGAGCGAAGCCAGGACGATCAGTATGATCTTCCACCACCGGCCCTTCTTCTTCATTATTTAGAGTCCGAGTTTCTTGAAGAAATCGTTGCCTTTGTCGTCCACCAGAATGAACGCCGGGAAGTCTTCCACGCGGATCTTCCACACAGCCTCCATTCCGAGCTCGGGGAACTCCACGCACTCGATAGAGCGTATGCTGTCCTGCGAAAGCACTGCGGCCACTCCGCCGATGGTTCCGAGGTAGAATCCGCCGTGCTTCTTGCACGCGTCGGTCACCTGCTGGGTGCGGTTGCCCTTCGCGATCATCACGAGCGAAGCGCCATTGGCCTGGAACTCATCCACATACGGGTCCATACGGTTGGCAGTGGTCGGGCCCATCGAGCCGCACGGGTATCCTTCCGGAGTCTTCGCGGGGCCGGCGTAGAGCACAGGATGATCCTTGAAGTACTGCGGCAGTCCCTCGCCGGCATCCAGACGCGCCTTCAACTTCGCGTGCGCGATATCGCGGGCCACGATGATGGTGCCCTTGAGGTTCACGCGGGTGCTGACCGGATACTTCGTAAGCTCGGCGCGCACGGCGTCGATGCCCTTATCGAGGTCGATCTCAATGCCCTTCGGTCCCTCACCGGGGTTGCGGTACTCCTCCGGAATCAGCTCGGACGGGTTGGTGTCCATCTTCTCAATCCACACGCCGTCAGCGTTGATCTTCGACTTTATGTTACGGTCCGCCGAGCAGCTGACGCCCATACCGATCGGGCAGCTGGCGCCGTGGCGCGGCAGACGGATGACGCGGATGTCGTGCGCGAGGGCCTTGCCGCCGAACTGCGCGCCGAGGCCGATCTTCTGCGCCTCCTTCAGGAGTTTCTGCTCGAGGTCGAGGTCGCGGAAAGCGCGGCCTGTCTCATCGCCCGTCGTGGGCAGCTCGTCGTAGAACTTGATGCTGGCGAGCTTCACCGTGAGGAGGTTCTTCTCCGCACTGGTGCCGCCGATCACGAATGCGATATGATAAGGCGGGCAGGCTGCGGTGCCGAGGCTTCTCATCTTCTCCACCAGGAACGGCAGGAGGGTTCCCTCGTTCTGGATGGTGGCCTTGGTCATCGGATAGAAGTAGGTCTTGTTTGCGGAGCCGCCTCCCTTGGCGACCATAATGAAGCGGTATTCGTCGCCCTGGGTGGCTTCGATGTCGATCTGCGCGGGGAGGTTGCACTTCGTGTTCACCTCGTTGTACATATCGAGCGGAGCGTTC
>JAFYIK010000042.1 GCA_017538685.1 Bacteroidales bacterium
CAAGGAGGATTAAATAATCTGTCATTCCGAGCGCAGCGAAGGAATCTGTCCCGCGTCAAGCTGATGGACAGCGGCAGCCTGTATCTACCCGCCTCCGCGGCTGCAGGACAGGGCCTCGATTCCGCATCCTCCGTTGCGGAAGGCTACCACTTCAAAACCGCCTCCGCTGACGCTCCGGCCCCTCCCATTTTGCGGGTTGGACTTCGTCCATCCTCGGATGGGCCCCTCCCTCTTACTTGGCCGAGGGTGGCCACGGGTTTTGAATTGGCACCTTCCTCCACTATGGATGCTTCTGGATATGAGGTCCCAGCAGGGGATTGGATTTGGGACAGTTCGGACTTATGGCATTATCAGATCATTACGGCGCATATTGAGCCTTCAGGAGAGGGGTTTGTGGCGGAGTGCCGGGAGGGGAGTGCCGCTACACCGCTGCTCAAGTGGTTGGCCTGGTTCCTGTTTGTGGCACTGACCGTTGGGGCGGCCTGGTGGCTTCGAAGCGGATGGGTCGTGGCGATCGGCTTCGGGTTGCTGCTGTTGACGCTCTGGGTCGTGCTCCGGCCGGCGCAGAAGAACGTTCGGCGGATGCTGCGGCTCTCTAAGGAATGGCATCTATGAGACATTTTGGGCATATTGCTCTTTTAGGAGCCGTCCTTGCGGGGACGGCTTTTCTGCTTGCCTGTTCGTCCAGGCGGATGGCGGTGCCGGAGACGTCGGGGGCGGTGGAGTATGCGCGCTATTTTGACCTTGTGCCGGAAGGGGAGGGATGGGCGATCGTGTCGCTGAGCCCGTATGACGGGACGGCGGATACGCTGCACGTGGCGGAGCCGATGGGGCGGATCGTCTGTATGTCCACCTCGCACGTGGGCTTTCTCGATGCGATCGGGGCGGACAGCGTGATCGTCGCCGTGTCGGGCTGCGCCTTTGTCAGCAGTCCGCGGGTGCAGAAGCGGATTGCGGCGGGGGAGGTGCTGGAGGCTGGATATGATGCCGCACCGGCGCTGGAAAGCCTGGTCTCGGCGTATCCGGACCTGGTGCTGTGCTACTCGCTGGGAGACAGCGTTTTCGAAGACCAGCTCCGGGCGCTGGGGCTTCGGGTCTTTACCTTGTATGAGCACCTTGAATCGCACCCGCTTGCCCGGGCGGAGTATGTGCGGCTATTCGGCGCGCTGACCGGCAGGAGTTCCGTTGCCGACAGCCTTTTTGCCGCCGTCCGTGACAACTATCTGGCGCTGGCAGTCGATACGGAGACTGAACCCAAAAAGGTGCTGCTGAATTTGCCGTATGCCGGACAGTGGTTTATCCCCGGAGCGGAGAGCTATATGGCGCAGCTGATTCGTGACGCCGGAGGAGAGGTTCTGGGGGCCGAAGCCGGTACGGCACAGTCGGCCGTCATCTCGATAGAAAAAGCCTACGAGCTGTCGCAGGAGGCGGATTTCTGGCTCAATGCCGGATCGGTCCGGACGATGGAGCAGCTGCAGCAAGAGAACGCCGCCTTCTCGGCCTTTCCCGTTGCCCGTCCCGGGCACGTCTTCACGAACGACCGCCGCAGCACGCCCGCCGGCGGCAACGACTTCTGGGAATCCGGTGCCGTCCGGCCGGATCGCGTTCTGGCGGACCTGATTGACATCTTCGCTGCCGCTCCCGACTCGCTGCTGTTTTATTATCGCTCTGTTCGATAAATATAGATTCCTTCGCTTCGCTCGGAATGACAATAGGGACCCCGACGAAAATTAAATTTCGCAGCCGTCGAAGACTTCGCTGCTCATGGATGAGCGTTGACAAACAGAATGCACAGATTGAAGATTCTTTGTCAATGCAAAGGCTACAATGGCCATTTTTGCCCGAAAAAACGATCACATTGACACGAAATCGGCAGTATACGCATTCTATTTGTCAACGTTTTGGCAACTAAGAAAATGTCTGGCACCGCCGCCGGGCGAAGCGGGCCCGGCGGCTACGGCGCAGGGCGCTGCGGGAGGCTCCGTGGAAGGGCCTTCCTCGTGCCCGGCCGTTGCCGGTTACAGCGGAATTCTATGGTGCGGAATTAACCTTTTGATTATCAGCGATATCATTATATGTCTTCCCCTATTTTGAGGGGGAAGACATTTGTTTAGTAGGGTGATTATCAAATAGTTAATTCCGCACCCGTCGAAGACTTTGACGATGAAAAAAGATTCCACGGACAAGCCGTGGAATGACGTGCTTAGGCCGTGGAATGACGTTAGAACAGGCGGCCGTTGAACTTTTCGGCGAGGCCGGCGAGTTCGTCGGGCGAGGCGGGGCGTTTCATCGCTTCGGCGTCGGCGGCCGCGGCAGCTTCGCGTGCAGCTTTGGCTTCGGCTTCGAAGCGCTTTTTGAGGAGCGCGAACTGGTGCTTGGTGTCGAGGGTGAAATCCCCGTTCTCGATCCAGCCGAAATAGGCCGGCTCTTTCTCCCAGACTTCGCGGGCGGTGCGGCCCTTGTGCTTGCCGAAGGAAATGACCGGCTCGTCGTTCTCGCCATAGATCAGCCTTCCTGCGAAATCGATCCCGCGGGCACGACCGCCGATTGCGGAGAGCGAAGCGACGTCGTTCTTGAGCTGGTCGCCGTATCGGTCCAGTTGCCCTTTCAGCACCTCGTAGGTCGCGATCGTATCGGCCTCGGCCGTGTGCGCATTCTCGAAATCCTCGCCGCCGCAGTAGAAGCGGTAGGCGGCCTTGAGGTTGCGGGGCTCGAAGAAATGGTAGATATTCTGTACGTCGACCATCCGGCAGGCGTGCAGGTCGATGCCCTCGATCAAAGAGAGCATTTCGCGTGCCTTCGCCTTCTTGTCTTCGGGCACGGCGCGGTCGCGAAGGCGGGCGGTGCAGTAGGCACGTACACGCTCGATTTCCTCGGCCAGCATCGGGAGGTCAAACTTCGCGGAATTGAAGCCCGCCAGGTCGCTGCCTTCGAGCCAGGTCAGCACCTCGGGAAGCACTTCGATAAAGCGCGGGCAGTCGACCAGATCCTTGTCGTAGACGCCATTGACCTTCGAGGCTTCTTCGCTGATATGGATCTGCTTGCCCAGCACATAGTCCCAGGGCTTGATCTTCCAGGTCTTGATCCGGTTTTCCCCGCCGGGGAGGACCTTGACGAAACTCAGTTCGATGATGCCGTCTGAGGCAATAAGAAGACCGGTGCTCTCTATGTCGAAAAAGAGCAACGGTCTTTCCAGATTCAGTTCCATACGCGGGAATTATGAAATCATAATCGGCATAATGATGCCGCAGATCTTTTCGCTCGCGGCCTCTTCCTCGGACGGGACGATCAGGGCGGCCCGGCGGGCGTCCATAAACTTCATCACGAGGGTGTTGCAGGCCATATTGCTGAGGATTTCCGTCAGGAAGGTCGACTTGAAACCGATCGTCAGATCCTCTCCGGCGTAGTCGCAGGAGATCTTCTCATACGCGGCGAGGGCGAAGCCCAGATCCTGCGCGGAGACCTCGAGCTGGCCGGCCTTGAGGTCGAACTTGATGTGGTTCGAGGCCTTGTTCGAGCACACGGCGACGCGGCGCACGGTGTTGAGCAGCAGCTGACGGTCGATCTTCAGGACGTTGGAGTTGTTCTGCGGGATGACGTCGCGGTATTTCGGGTACTTACCGACGATCAGACGGCAGATCATCGTCGTGCCGCCGAATTCGAAGACCACGTTCGAGGCGTTTACCTTCTTGACCTTGACGCCGCATTTTGACGTTTCACCCGCCAGAAGCATCTCGCCCGTACTCAAGACGGCTATCCGTTCGCGACCCACGGCACTTCCCGTAAGCGCGAACGTCGGCCATGCGGGCTGTTGAGGCGGCGCCTCAACAACCTGGTTTGACGGTTTGACGGTTTCTAGGTTTGTCGGTTCCGGTTGTGGCGGGTTTTCACGCAGAGGCGCCGAGGCGGAAG
>JAFYIK010000043.1 GCA_017538685.1 Bacteroidales bacterium
TATGGGCCCGAAGAACTCGGTCTTCGAGATTATCTGCGCGCGGATGTAGGGCTCCTCGATATGGTCGATAAGGGTCGGGGCCGGCATGCCTGAAGGGTTATGGACGGTGACCATCTCGCCCTGGGTGGTGTACACGTTGTAGGAAACGTTCGGCACCGTGGTGATCACGTCCATATCGAACTCGCGGAACAGGCGCTCCTGCACAATCTCGAGGTGCAGCAGGCCGAGGAAGCCGCAGCGGAAGCCGGAGCCCAGCGCGAGCGAACTTTCGGGCTCGTAGAAGAACGACGCGTCGTTGAGCTTGAACTTCTCCAGCACGGCGCGCAGCTCTTCGAACTTGTCCGCCTGCACAGGGTACATACCCGCGAAGACCATAGGCTTCACCTCCTCGAATCCGGCGATCGCTTCGCTGCACGGCTCCGCCACGTGAGTGATCGTGTCGCCCACCTTCACCTCCACGGCGCTCTTGATGCCGGTGATGATATAGCCTACGTCGCCAGCTTCAATGCGCTGCGAGGGGATGAGCTTCATTTTCAGATACCCCACTTCCTCCACGTCGTACTCCATCCCCGTGGCGAAGAACTTAACTTTGTCCCCTTTCGCGACCGAGCCGTTTTCAACTTTGAAATAAGCGATAACGCCGCGGAAAGGATTGAAGACGGAGTCGAAAATCAGGGCCTGGAGCGGCGCTGAGGGGTTCGCGGCGGGCGCAGGGATCTTCTCGACGATGGCGTCGAGAATGGGCGCCACGCCCTCGCCGGTGCGCGCCGAAATCTTGAACACATCCTCCGGCCGGCATCCCAGCAGGTCGCACACTTCGTCTATCACCACCTCCACCTGCGCCGAGTCCATATCGATTTTGTTCACCACCGGGATAATCTCGAGGCCGTGGTCGATGGCCATATAGAGGTTGGAGATGGTCTGGGCCTGAACGCCCTGAGTCGCATCCACAACCAGCAGCGCGCCCTCGCAGGAAGCGATGGAACGCGATACTTCGTAGGAAAAGTCAACGTGGCCGGGAGTGTCGATTAGGTTCAGCTTATATGCCTCGCCGTGATAGTGATACTCCATCTGGATTGCGTGGCTTTTGATTGTGATACCTTTTTCGCGTTCCAGATCCATATCGTCGAGCACCTGGTTCTCCATATCGCGGGCCGAAAGGGTCTGCGTGAGTTCGAGAAGGCGGTCGGCCAGGGTCGATTTGCCGTGGTCGATGTGCGCGATGATACAGAAGTTGCGGATGTTGCTCATTGAGTCACAAATATAACAAATTTATGGCACAGGGTCATAACCGCTCCCGCCCCAGGGGTGGCAGCGAAGAATCCGTCTCAAAGACAGCCAGAAACCCTTGAATGGTCCGTACTTGCGAAATGCCTCCAGGGCATACTGAGAGCAGGTGGGCGTGAACCTGCAGGTCGGCCCGCCTTTCAGCGGGGAAATGCAGACCTGATAGAACTTGATCAAAAGGATAAAAGGCGCTGCGAGCACCTTTTTCACTGCCTGCCAGAAACTCATAGCTTCGACGAGATTTTCTCCAGCGCCTCCCCGACTTCCGCGTACACGGCGTCGAAGGGGAGCAGCTCGGACGAGTTATAAGCCAGCATAAAATCCACCCCGCTTCCGGTCAGCAGTTCCTTCTGCAGGCGGTAGCTTTCGCGCAGCCTGCGCTTCAAGAGATTGCGTTTTACGGCCCTTTTGAACAATTTCTTGGGGACGCTCACCAGCAGGCGGTTCAATTCAAGCCCGGATCCCGCCGCCCAGCAGTACTTCAGATGCGCGGTCGTGCCCCAGCGTCCGCCTTCGATCAGGCGGGCGAGGGCAGTCTTTCCGCTCAGCCTTTCGGCCTTGCTGAAGGTGTGCCTGGCGCCTTCCATAAACTATTTGTGGGCTGCGAGGTAGAGGTCGAGGGCTTTCGCCACTGAAGGAGCTTCCGGGGTGGGAGCCTGGAGCTCGATGGTGAGACCGGCCTCGGTGATGGCTTTCACCACACCCTTGCCGTAGGAAGCGATCTTCAGGCCGTCCTGCTTGAACTCGGGATAGCTCGCGAAGATCGAAGCCACATCTGCTTTGTTGTAGAGCACGAGCATATCGTAGGAATGCAGATCTATGCCCTTCAGGTCCTGAGGCACGGGCTTCACGAAATTGGCAGCCTTGAAATCTATTCCGGCCTGCTCGAAGAGAGACGCAAGGGCCGCTGCATTCGAAGAATCGTTGGAAGTGAGGAGGAATTTCTCTCCGGCGTGCTTGTTGCCCACCAGCGCGAACAACGATTCGGGAGTCCCTGCGCCGAAGAAAATCTTGCGCTTGCGGTACACGATGTGCTTCTGAAGGTACATCGCCACCAGCTCCGTGCTGCAGAAATACTTCATAGTCTCAGGCACCTTGAAGCGAAGCTCTTCAGCCAGCTTGAAATAGGCGTCGATGGCGAAACGCGACGAGAAAGTCACCGCAGTGTAATCCGCCAGATTGACGTGCTGGGTCCTGAACTCCATCGAGCTCAGCGGCTCGATCTTGAAGAACGGGAAAAACTCGCACTTTACCCCGTATTTCTCTGTCAGAGTATTATATGGAGCGAGGTTCGAGGGGGTATTCTGAGATATAAGTATTCTGTCCATCATCCTAATCTGCAAGCACCGCGGCCGCAACCAAACAAGCCGCCGGCAAAATTTCAAGGGCGCAAAGATACAAAAAACTCACTAAAGGATGATATGTTGCGGATAAAATTTCTTCCTCCCTGGCCATCGACAGCAGCAGAATCACTCCCGCTTCTATGCCGAAGACCCAGCTCATCGCCGCCGGATCCCACCTGATCAGCAGCCATAGCCCCACGGTCACCATCATCACGAACGCGAGCGCTATGCCGTAGGTGTACAGCGCACGCCGCACGGCCAGCCTCGTTTCGGCCGGGAGCTTACGCGGGAGCACGAATTCGGCGACCAGCCGCTTGAGGGCCAGGTAGCCCAGCAGGATCGCCAGCGAAATCCACATCTGCCCGCTGAGCAGGCAGAAGCGGTCGGCGATAAGCCAGATCGGGAGGAGCATCAAGAGCGCGGCCCGGTTACGGGTGCGGGCAAGCTGGATGCTGTGCTCCATCTCTATGTTCGCCTTGGCCCTGAAGAGGCAGCGCATAACCGGCGTCCAGATGATGAAGTAGTCCCGCATAAAGATGATAAGAAGGACTATGGCCGCCAGGGCTATGACGGAGTGCACGGGGTCCTGCGACCACGCCGCCTCGCTGGCGAGCGTGCCTAGCGGCTCGTCCGACATCCACAGCTTGCCGTTGGGGAACTCCTGAATCATCTATTGTTGTTTGATATAGATTGCAAAGATACAACCAAAATCGTTATATTTGCGGTCCTATGGACAGCAAACAATTCAATCTGTGGAATAAGATCACCGCGGCGGTGGCGTTCGTGGTCTCGGCAGTGACATATCTGCTCACCATCGAGCCGTCGGCGTCGTTCTGGGACTGCGGTGAATTCATCGCTTCGTCGTACAAACTGGAAGTGGGACACCCTCCGGGAAACCCCGTGTTCCAGCTTTTCGCCCGTATCGCCACCCTCTTCGGTGACGCTTCACACGCCGCAGTGCTGGTGAACGCCCTCAGCGCCATCTGCTCTGCGCTCACGATCTTCCTGCTCTATCTGACGATAGTGTGGCTGGTCAAGCGCCTGGTGAGGCCGTCCGAAAGCGGGCAGTACACCGTGGCGCAGGCGATCGTGATTTTCGGAAGCGGCCTCGTGGGCGCGCTTGCCTACTGCTTCTCTGACACCTTCTGGTTCTCCGCGGTGGAGGGCGAAGTGTACGCTATGTCCAGCCTCTTCACGGCGCTGGTTTTCTGGGCTATGACGGAGTGGTACGACCACGCCGACGAGCCCCACGCTAACCGCTGGATAGTGCTGATCGCCTTCCTGATGGGCCTCAGCATAGGCATCCACCTTCTGAACCTGCTGGCCATCCCGGCCCTGGTCTTTATGTACTATTTCCGCCAGAAGCCTGATTACACCTTCTGGCAGTATGTGAAGATTTTCCTCATCGGAGTGGTGATCCTCGCGGTGATCCTCTTTATGATCATCCCCTGGCTCCCGAAGCTGGCGGCCTATTTCGACCTGTTCTTCGTGAACGGCCTCGGCCTGCCTTACAACACCGGCGCTGCGTTCTTTATGGTCGCCCTGCTGGCCCTCTGCTTCTGGGGCATCTTCCGCACTCAGAAGAAGGGCAAGGTGTTCTGGAACACCGTCCTGCTCTCCTTCACCGTGATAGTCATCGGCTTCTCCGCCTTCACCGTGGACATCATCCGCAGCGCGGCGAAGACCCCGACCAACGAATATCAGCCGGACAACGCCTTCACCCTCGTGCGCTACCTCAGCCGCGAGCAGTACGGCAAGACCCCGCTGGTCTATGGCCAGTACTACGACGCCCCCTACGACCTGAAGAGCACCAAATACTGGGCTCCCATAGGCGGCAAGTACAAGAAGGTGGAAGGCCCGGTGGATGCAGACTACAAAAGCGAGGGCAAGATGCTCTTCCCCCGTATGTGGAGCAGCTCGCCGGACGGAAGGTATGAGGATTTCTATGAAGCCTACACGGGCGGCAAGGGCCGCAAGATCGCCGGCGCGCAGCATCGCAAGCCGACTATGGCCGCAAACCTGTCGTACTTCTTCGACTACCAGATGAACTGGATGTACTGGCGCTACTTTATGTGGAACTTTGTCGGCCGCCAGAACGAGATCCATTCCCCCTCGCCCGGAAACATTTTCCACGGCAACTGGGAGAGCGGCATAGGCTTCATCGACCGCGCCCGCCTCGGCGACCAGCGCAACGCACCCGACGTGCTGAAGCACAACAAGGGCAAGAACCACTACTATTTCCTGCCCCTGCTGCTCGGCCTCATCGGCCTGTGCTTCCAGTTCGGCAAGGACAAGCGCGGCTGCTGGCTCACCTTCCTGATGTTCTTTATGACGGGCATTGCGATAGTCCTTTACCTCAATCAGCCGCCTTACCAGGTGCGCGAGCGTGACTACGCATACGCGGGCTCGTTCTATTTCTTCTCAGTGTGGATAGGCCTCGCAGTGGCCGCCATCTACGAGTGGATAGCGGATGCCGCGAAGGGTAAGGGGCAGACCGCCGTGGCCGTGGGCGTCAGCGTTATGTGCCTCTTCGTGCCCACGATTATGGCCGCGCAGAACTGGGACGACCACGACCGCTCGAACAGGCGCACGGCCGTCGAGCTCGCGGCGAACTACCTCAACTCCGTGGGCCCCAACGGCTTCCTCGTCACCCACGGCGACAACGACACCTTCCCGCTGTGGTACGCGCAGGAGGTGGAGAACATACGCACGGACGTCCGCATCCTGAACACCTCGCTGCTCGGCACTGACTGGTACATCGACCAGATGAAGTACGCCATCAACGAATCGGCCCCGCTGCCGCTTTCCGTCTCGCAGTCGCAGTACCTCTACGGCACCAACGAATATGTGCCCATCGTGGATAACCGCGGCACGGAGATGAGCATTCAGGATGTTATGGCGGTGTTCCGTCACCCTCAGCTTAAGGTCGCGCTTTCTAGCGGCCGCAAGGTGGACTACATCCCCGCGCGCAAGATCGTTGTGCCGGTGAACAAGGAGAACGTGATAAAGTACGGCATCCTTCCCCCTGAGTTCGCCGACGCGATTCCTTCAAGCATCACCCTCACCATCCCGAAGGGCAAGGAGTACCTGAGCAAGCCCGAACTCTTTATGCTCGACCTGCTTGCCGGTTACGACTGGTCAAGGCCCATCAATATGCTCAACCAGGGCGGCGACATCAACATAGGCCTGAAGGACTACCTGTTCTATGAAGGCTATTCCTTCAAGTTCGTCCCTATCCGCAACAAAGTCAGCAGCCTGAATGTGGGAATCTGCGATGTGGCCGGGCTGTATTCACGTTTAAGGGATGTGTACCGCTTCGATGCACTGAGCGCGGACGGATGGTTCGTGGATTATCAGAACCTTTACACTCATCTGGGAGTTATGTCCGTGCGCCAGGTCTTCGCGACCGCCGCGCGCGTGATGGCCAAGAACGGCTTTACCGCAGAGGCTGTGGATATCCTGGACCGCGGTATGGAAGTTTCCCGCCAGCTGCCTCTCGAGACCATCCCGATCGGCTTCACTGCCAACGACTATATGGTGATCGACATCATCTCGCAGTACTACAAATACGGCGAAAAGGAGAAGGCAGATGCCATTGCCGCCCAGCTTGCAGCTGAAATGCTCCAGGCCGCTGCGTTCTACTACGACTTCTATGAATACGCCCAGAACGACTTCGAAACCACTATGCAGTACCTCTACTACCTGGAGGACGAGGTGAAGAAGGGCGGAAACACGGAGATAACCGCAATCATCGACGCGGGTCTGAAAAATATGCTTGGAAGGGAGCTGCCCGACGACGAAAGCTAACGGGTAAGCCTTACCACTATCGAGAGCGGGAGATCTTTGCCGAAGCGGTCACGCAGGGCAAGTTCCCCGCTCTCGAGCGTATAATCGCCCTTGAGTTTGAACGCTTCTTTCACGACTGTCTCCCCCAGGAGGGCGCTGTAGCCGTTTGAATAGAGGTTGAGGACCATAAACGAGCCTTTCGGCTCGAGGATTTGGGCTACGTTCTGCAGCAGCTCGAAGAGGCAGTCGTCCAACTTCCAGCGCTCGCCGTCCGGGCCGTGGCCATACGCCGGCGGATCGAGGATGATGCCGGAGTATTTGTTACCTCTCTTCGCTTCGCGCTTGGCGAACTTCATAGCGTCTTCCACCACCCAGCGTATGCCGTCCAGACCGCTGCTTTCCATATTGCCGCGGGCCCAGGTGACCACCTGGCGGACGGAGTCCAGGTGAGTCACATCCGCGCCCGCGGCCTTCGCGGCGAGTGATGCCGCTCCGGTGTAGGCGAACAGGTTGAGGACCTTCATCCCCGGTTTGGTGTGACTATAGATAAACTCCCAGTTCGGCGCCTGTTCGGGGAATACTCCCACGTGCTTGAAGGAGGTGAGGCCGAGCCTCAGGTCGAACTCCAGGCCTTTCTGCTGGCCGGGGTAGATGATATGCCACTGGTCGTCCATCTTCTTCAGGCGGTCCCACGTGCCGCTGTCTTCCTTCCCGGCCTTGCCGAATCCGGCGCCGGGGGAGAAGCGCGTGTGCGCCATCTTGATCCACTCTTCGTCTTTGAGCGATTTGGTCCATATCGCCTTCGGTTCGGGGCGAATCATAGTGAATCGGCCGAAACGCTCGAGCTTCAGCCCGTCGCCGCAGTCGATCAGTTCGTAGTCACGCCAGTTTTGTGATGGATACTCGGTCATAGCTATGCAAAGATATGGAAAATATTGCTACCTTTGAAAGATTTGAAATTCATCAATCTAAACCATATGCAACAGTTTATCGACTCTTACGATTTCACTGGCAAGAAAGCCATCGTCCGCGTGGACTTCAACGTTCCGCTGAATGAAAAGTTCGAAATCACCGACGACACCCGTATCCGTGCCGCCATCCCTACCCTCAAGAAGGTTCTCGCCGGAGGCGGTGCCCTCATCATTATGTCTCACCTCGGCCGCCCGAAGGGAGTGGACGCCAAGTTCTCCCTCAAGCACATCATCGGCCGCGTGAGCGAGCTCCTCGGAGTGCCCGTTCAGTTCGCTGAGGACTGCCAGAAAGCCCAGGCCCAGGCGGCAGCCCTGAAGCCCGGCGAGGTCCTCGTGCTCGAAAACCTCCGCTACTATGCTGAGGAGGAAGGCAAGCCCCGCGGACTCAAGGAAGATGCGACCGACGAAGAGAAGAAGGCAGCCAAGGCTGCGGTCAAGGAGTCCCAGAAGGGCTTCGTGAAGACCCTCGCTTCCTATGCAGACTGCTACATCAACGACGCATTCGGCACAGCCCACCGCGCCCACGCATCGACCGCCCTCATCGCCGACTACTTCCCGAACGACAAGATGTTCGGTTATCTGATGGAAGGCGAGATCAAGGCTATCGACAACGTCCTTAAGAACGCCCAGAAGCCTTTCACCGCTATCATCGGCGGCTCCAAGGTTTCTTCCAAGCTCGCAGTTCTCGAGAATATGCTTGACAAGGTGGACAACCTCATCATCGGCGGCGGTATGTCCTACACCTTCATCAAGGCCCAGGGCGGCAAGATCGGCAACTCGCTCCACGAAGACGACCTTATGCCTAACGCACTTGAGATTCTCAAGAAGGCGGAGGAGAAGGGCGTGAAGGTATGGCTCTCCTGCCAGACCGTCATCGCAGACGCTTTCTCCGCAGACGCTAACGTGGACACCGTGGACGCTTTCAATATCCCCGAAGGATGGGAAGGCGTGGACACCGGAGAAGAGTCCCTTAAGATCTGGAAGGATGTTATCCTGAACAGCAAGACTATCCTCTGGAACGGTCCTGTGGGTGTGTTCGAGATCGACAAGTTCGCGAACGGAACCCTGGAGATCGCCCGCGACCTCGCGGAGGCCACGGAGAAGGGAGCGTACACCCTCGTCGGTGGCGGAGACTCAGTCGCGGCAGTCACCCGTATGGGCTTCGCGAAGAAGGTCAGCTACGTCAGCACCGGCGGCGGCGCTATGCTCGAGGCCCTCGAAGGCAAAGAGCTCCCCGGCATCGCCGCAATCCGCAAATAATCTCAGTCACCGTGCCAGAAGCGTGGTGGTTAACCGCCTGAGGCACAGTCGCTTAACTAAAAGAGGTCTCCGTTTTTTCGGGGACCTCTTTTAGTTATCTTTCTGATTATCAGGAGCTTGACCCCCACACGATTAGTTGAGGGGTTTCGCGTAGTGAGTGGGTTCTTTCTTCGCGGGCTTGACGGGCTCGCGGATAATCTTCGAAGGTTTGCCGCTGCGGACGCTGAGGATCCAGATCACGATTCCGGCGATAATGAACGGGATGCTGAGCATATGGCCCATATTGATCACCACGTCGCCGATCTTGAAGAGGGTCACGGAAGGGGCTTTGGTGAATTCCAGAAGGAAGCGGCAGCCGAAGCAGAAGGTGAAGAAGATGCCGAGGTACTCGCCGCGGAACATCTTGTCGTTCTTCTTGTTGTAGAGGAAGAGCATCACACATCCGAGAATGACGTAGGAGATAGCTTCATAGAGCATAGTCGGGTGCTTCGGAAGAGGATCGCCGGTGCGCTCGAAAATCACGCCCCAGGGGAGATTCGTGTGATAGCCGTAGATCTCGGAATTGAAGAAGTTGCCGAGCCTGATGCACGCTCCGGCGAAGCAGATGATGATCACGATCTTGTCCAGAATCCAGAGCATATCGAAGCCGTCACGCTTACCGTATTTGCTTGAGTACCACCACATTGCGAGAAGGATACCGATTGCGCCGCCGTGGCTGGCAAGACCGCCTTTCCAAGGCATAAACACTTCCTTGAATCCTTCCCAGGTGCCGAAATAATACGACGGGTCGTAGAATATGCAATGCCCGAGGCGAGCGCCGACGATGACTGCGATCAGCATCGAGTACAGGAACGGATCGAGACTGCTCTCGTTCACCCCTTCGCGGCGGTAGAAACTCCTCAGGATGTAGATGCCGTAGATGAATCCGGAAACGAACAGCAGCGAGTACCACCTTATCTGCAGCGGCCCCAGGTGCACCAGCACCGGATCGATATTCCAATGTATTGCGAGCAAATCCAACATATCGTTCAATAATTGTCCGACAAATATACGTAAAAAATATGCGCGTATGCAACCGGCCCGGGCGGAACTCCAGTCGCTTCGCTCCTTCCGGCCCCTCCCATCGCTATCTTCGTTCTCGCTGCGCTCGAACTCGCTATCGACGGACGCCTACCCCCTTCCCGTGCCCGGGGGTGGGCACGTCCTCCAGGGCCAAGTTGCACGCGCGTACGCAGGCACGATTGTTGCAGCGAATGGCTGGACTTTTAGTGTATTATATGATCATTTTAGCAAGTGTTTTGGCTATCGCGGCGGCGCAGGTGGACACTGTGCAGACCGCACAGGGTCAAGAAGAGACAATCGCAGAGATAACCCTGGAGCAGGCGCTGCAGATAGCGCTGAGCGAAAACATAGCCGTGAAGGTGGCTGACAAGGAGATCGAGAGGGCGCAGTACTCGAAGAAGGGCACGTACGCCTCGCTGTTTCCGAAGATCGACGCTTCGGCGTCCATCCAGCGCACCATCAAGAAGCAGGTTATGTATATGGGCGGTGACGATAACGACGAAGACGGTGGCGGCGGAGGAATGTCGGGGATGATGAGCGGCGTGCTCGCTCCCGTTATGTACTATATCGAGGAGCTCTATAAAGCCACGAATACGCCGTTCGTGCCGTATGTGGCCCCTCCCTCCACTTCCGATGATTCGAACGGCGGCGGCATCGAGGTCGGTCGTTTGAATACGTTCTCCGCCGGAGTGAGCGCCTCGATGCCTATCATCAATTTCCAGCTCTGGGAGTCGCTGAAGCTCAGCGGAAACCAGGTGGAGCTGGCGGTGGAAAAGGCTCGGTCCAGCCGCCTCGAGATGGTGACCCAGGTCAAGCAGGCCTATTTCCAGGTGCTGTTCGCGAAGGAAGCGGCGAAGGTCTATAAGGAAGTCTACGAAAACGCGCTGGCAAACAAAGAGAAGATCCAGATGCGTTACGAGGCGCAGAAGGCCTCGGAGCTGGAACTCGCCCGCGCGCTGACGACCCTCGCCAACGCGATTCCGAATATGTACGACTCCGAGAACGCCGTGACCCTCGCCCTCTGGCAGCTGAAGGCCGTGATGGGAGTGGACCTGGACCTTCAGATCGACACCAAAGGTGAGCTCCACGACTACGCCGAGGAGATGACGATCCTCTATGGCGAAAACGAACTGAGCCTCGAGAACAACTCCTCGATGCGCCAGCTCGAACTTCAGGCCGCGCAGCTCGCAAGTGCCGTGAGATCAAGCAAATACGCCAACCTCCCGAGCCTGTCGCTGGGCTTCGCCTACCAGTACAGCGCGATGGCGAACGACTATAATTTCTCGAACTACAAGTGGACGCCTTACTCCTACGTAGGCCTGTCGCTCAACATCCCCATCTTCGCGGGCGGCCAGCGCTACCACTCCATCAAGGCGGCGCAGGTGCAGGCCGAAGAGCTGGACATCCAGAAGCTCGAGACCGAAAGGCGCCTGCGAATCAGCATCAGGCAGAACCTCAACACTATGGAGACTGCGATGCGCAGCTTCGACGCGGCCGACGCCGCCCTTGAGGCTTCCCGCAAGTCCTACGACATCACCCTCGCCTCCTACGAAATAGGCGGCGCCACCCTCACGGACCTCAACGACGCCCAGCTAGCCCTCACCCAGGCGCAGCTCACCGCCGGCCAGAGCATATTCAATTACCTCACCGCCAAGGCCAGCCTCGAAGGCGCGCTCGGCAACGATTTCCTCGAAACAAGCGAAAACAATGAATAAAGTACTAACCCTAACAGCCGCAGTCCTCGCTATCAGCGCGTGCGGTCAGACCCAGCAAGGCAAACAGTCCGCTCCGGCAGACGTCACCCCTAATGTCAGGATCATCAAGGCCCAAAAGCACACGGTGTCCGTGGACAACACCTATTCGGTGACCCTCCAGGCCTTCGCGGTGAACAACATCGCCCCGCAGGCCAGCGGACGCATAATCAGCATAAAGGCCGAGATCGGCGACTATGTCCGCAAGGGCCAGATCCTCGCCGAGATGGACCGCGCGAACCTGGACCAGGCCGAGCTGCAGCTCAAGAACGCCGAGAGCGAGCTCGCCCGCACGAAAGCCCTCTACGAAAAGGGCGGGGTCAGCAAGGCGGACTACGAGACTGTGGAGCTGAACTACAAAGTCCGCGAGAGCGCCTGCAGGAACCTCCGCGATAACACCGTGCTGAAAAGCCCGCTGGACGGAGTGATCACCGCAAGGAATTACGACCAGGGAGATATGTATTCGATGTCCTCGCCGCTCTTCGTGGTGCAGCAGATCAACCCGCTAAAGGCCCTCGTTTCGGTCTCCGAAAAAGACTACTCCCTGCTTAAGAAGGGCGTGAAGGCCGAGATAGTCACCGAAGCCCTTCCGGGCAAGGTGTTCGACGGCCAGGTAGCCCTCGTGCATCCGACCATAGACGCTGCGACCCACACCGTCACCGCTGAAATCTATATCCCCAACGCGGCCCGCGAGCTGCGCCCGGGTATGTACGGCAGCGCGAAGGTGATCTTCGGCAGCGCCAGCCGCGTCCTGATCCCCGACTCCGCTATCGTGAAGCAGCAGGGCTCCGGCGTGAAGGCGGTCTTCGTGCTCGGCGCGGACAATACCGTCACTATGAGGGTGGTCGAACTCGGCCGTCACCTCAACGATCAGTACGAAGTGCTGAGCGGCCTCGATGAAGGCGAAACCATCGTCACAAGCGGCCAGAGCACCCTTCGCAACGGCACCAAAGTAAACGTCCTCGAGTAATGAGCATCTATCGCACATCAGTCAACAAGCCCGTGACCACGGCGCTGGTCTTCGTGGTGTTCATAATCTTCGGCGTGTACTCGCTGACGAAGACGAGCATCGCGCAGTTCCCGGAGTTCGAGAGCAACACCATTATGGTGATGTCGTCCTACGCCGGAGCGAGCGCCGAAGACATAGAGAACAACCTCACGAAGGTGCTGGAGAACTCCCTCAACGGAGTGTCGGACCTTAAGGAGCTGACCTCGAATTCCAAGGAAAACATCAGCCTCCTCACCCTTACCTTCGAGTACGGCACGGACATAGAAGAAGCCACCAACAACGTCCGCGACAAGCTTGATATGGTCAGCACCTCGCTGCCGGACGGCGCGAGCCTCCCGACCATCTTCAAGTTCAGTGCGGACGATATGCCTATTATGATCCTGTCCGCCACGGCAGACGAATCGCTGCCCGGCCTGGACAAGATCCTGGACGACCGCCTCGCCACCCCGCTGGCCCGTGTGACCGGAGTGGGAACCATCTCAGTGGTGGGAGCGCCTACCCGCGAAATCCAGATCTACTGCGACCCGCACAAGCTCGAAGCCTACGGCCTGACGATCAGCTCGATAGCGAGCGTCATCGCGGCCGAGAACCGCAACATCCCTTCCGGTAACATCGACGTCGGCACGGACACCTACACCCTCCGTGTACAGAAAGAGTTTACATCGCCGCAGGAGATGCTTGACATAGTGCTCAGCACCGCGGGCGGCAAGGTCGTCTACCTCCGCGACGTGGCGACCCTCCGCGACGGCACGCAGGAGCGCGAGCAGGAGTCCTACACCAACGGACGCAGGGCCGCCCGCATCATCATCCAGAAGCAGAGCGGCGCGAACACCGTGGATGTCATCCGCAAGGTGAAAAAGCAGCTCGTGAAGATTGAAAAGACCCTCCCGAGCGACATCAAGATAGAGACGGTGGTGGACGGTTCCACCAACATCATCAACACCATCAATACCCTACGCGACACCATCATCATCACCTTCCTGGTGGTTATGCTCGTGGTGTTCCTGTTCCTTGGGCGCTGGAGGGCGACCTTCATAATCGTGCTGAGCATCCCGGTGGCCCTGCTCGCCTCGATCGTGTATCTGTTCGCGACGGGCAACACGCTGAACATAGTGTCGATGTCCGCCCTTTCGATAGCCATAGGAATGGTCGTGGACGACGCAATCGTCGTCCTTGAAAACATAACGACGCATCTGGACAGGGGAGAGAAGCCCAAGGAGGCAGCCGTGCTCGCGACGGGCGAGGTCAGCATCTCCGTTATCGCTTCCACCCTCACGATGCTCTGCGTGTTCCTGCCCCTGACTATGATCAAGGGCTTCACCGGAGTGATGTTCCGCCAGCTCGGCTGGATAGTGAGTATCATTATGGTGGTCTCCACCACCGCAGCCCTCACCCTGGTGCCTATGCTCTGCTCGCGCTTCCTTCGTTCGGGCAAGCGCAGCGGAAAGCTCTATGACATCTTCTTCGTGCCGTGGAACAGGCTGCTCGAAAAGATATCGGAGGGCTACGGCAGGATGATACGCTGGTGCACCACGCACCGCCGCTGGGTGGTCCTCGCCGCATTCGCGATCTTCGCGGCTGTGGCCGGACTCTACCTCCCGCAGATGAAGACGGAGTACTTCCCGAAGAGCGACGAAGGCCGTATCAGGGTTAACATAAGCCTGCCTGTCGGCACTGCGCAGGCAACCACCGCCCGCGTCGCGGACGACATCTACAACGACATTATGGCCGCAGTGCCTGAGGTGAAGATCATCAACGTCACCTACGGCCAGGCGGACACGGACAACACCTTCGCGAATATGCAGAGCAACGGCACGCACGTCATCTCGATGAACCTGAACGTGGGCACCGTGGACACCCGCAAGCGCAGTTCGGACGAAATCGCCACGGTCATCCGCGGCATCCTCGCGCGCTACCCGCAGATCCGCAAGGGACTCGTGTTCGAGGGCGGCGGCGGAATGGGCGGAGCCACCACCGTGGACGTGGAAATCTACGGCTACGACTTCCGCGAGACCGACCGCGTGGCGCACGTGCTGCAGGAAAAGATGCGTTCCGACGCCGCTTTCGCGCAGGTGACCCTCTCGCGCGACGAGTACACGCCCGAATACCAGATCAACTTCGACCGCACGAAGCTGGCGCTCAACGGCCTGACTTCCAGCACCGCCGGCGCAGCGTTCAGCGCGGCTATGTCCGGCACCGTGGCGTCGTTCTACCGCGAAGACGGCGAGGAGTACAACATCCGCGTGCGCTACGCCCCGGAGTTCCGCCGTTCGATCGAGGATATGGAGAACATCACTATTATGAACGCCCAGGGCAGGCCGGTGAAGATGAAGGAACTCGGCACGCTCGTGGAGGCCGAAGTGCCCCCGACCATCGAGCGTAAGGACCGCGAGCGCCTCATCACAGTGAGCGGCATCCTGAAGAGCGGAAGCGCGCTCAGCGACGCGGTAGCCCGCACTGAAGAGATGATAGCGGACACAGACATCCCTGCCGGGCTGACCACTGTGATCGCCGGCGACTACGAAGACCAGCAGGAGATGTTCCACGATATGATCATCCTCCTGATCCTCATCATAGTACTGGTCTACATAGTGATGGCGGCGCAGTTCGAATCGTTCCTCTCGCCGTTCGTGATTATGTTCTCCATCCCGTTCGCCCTCGTGGGCGTGGCGGTGGGAATGCTCGTCACAGGAGGAGCGATCGGTGTTATGGGCCTTATCGGCATTCTGATCCTGATGGGTATAGTGGTGAAGAACGGTATCGTGCTCATCGACTACACGATACTGCTTCGCGAGAGGGGCTACGGAGCCGTTGAGGCCTCGGCGATGGCCGCCCGCAGCCGTCTGCGCCCTATCCTTATGACCACCCTCACCACCGTGCTCGGTATGCTCCCGATGGCCATCGGCCTCGGCGAGGGCTCCGAGATGTGGAAGGGCCTCGGAGTGGTGGTGTGCTGGGGACTTTCGATCTCCACGCTCGTCACACTCGTGCTTATCCCCACCATCTATTGCGTGTTCGCCGTAAGGCAGGAAAGAAGAAGAAAGAGAGTATGAAAGCTGTGTTCATAGCCTATAACCAGGCATACAACGAGGAGATCGCAGAGCTTCTCGAACAGTTCGGCCAGAGGGGGTTCACCCGCTGGACCGAGGTCAGCGGACGCGGGTCCGATCAGGGTGAACCGCACTACGGCTCGCACGCCTGGCCGATCCTCAACCACGCTATGCTCGCGATGGTGGACGACGACGCGGCCCCCCGCCTGCTCGCCGCCCTCCACGAAAAGGATAAGAAGTTCGAAGACCTCGGACTCAGGGCCTTTTGCTGGAGCGTGGAGCAGCACATTTGAAAATAATTGCTAAATTTGGAGCACTATGGAAATAGAAATTACAAGTCAGAATTTTAATGATGTCATCGCGAGCGCCCCGGTGGTCCTCGTGGATTTCTGGGCGGTGTGGTGCGGCCCCTGCAGGGCCCTCGCTCCCACCGTGGCCGAAATCGCAGAAGAGTACGCAGGGAAAATAGTGGTTGCAAAATGCAACGTTGACGACGTTCAGGACATCTCTATACAGTACGGAATCCGAAGCATTCCCACACTCATCTTTTTCAAAGATGGTGTGCCGGCCGACAAAACGATCGGATTGGTACCTAAAGAAGAAATTGTTAAACGTATAAACTCTCTGTTATGAAGAAATTAATTGCAGCTGCTGCGGCTCTCTTCCTGATTGCCTTCAGCGCAAATGCACAGCTTGGTGTGGTCGCCGGTCTGACGAGCAACTCGACGGATCTCAAGGGCGCCTACAGCGATATCGTGGAGAATCAGTCGGTGACTCAGTACCACGCCGGTATCGTCCTCAAGCTCAACCTCCCCCTCGGCTTCTATGTGCAGCCGGGTGTGCTCTATGATATGAAAGGCGATTGCCTGAAGGATCAGATCGCCACTGAAAAAGTGACTATCACCACCAACACCGGATTCCTCGAGGTGCCCGTGCAGGCCGGTTGGAAGCTGGATATCCCCGCTATCTCCCCGTACCTGTTCGTGGAGCCTTATGCCGGATATGCAATCACCACCGAGACAAAGACCGAAGCGCAGGACGCAGCCTCGCAGGCCGCCCTTGAAGGAATCGCAAACGGTCTCGGCATCAAGCTCAATACCAAAAACTCCGATGAAGACAAATGGGACGGTCGCAACCGCGTGCAGTACGGTGTGGGAGTCGGCGGCGGTATTCTGCTTCTGAACAAACTCGCCGTGTCGGTGAAGTGGTATTGGGATTTCGGTAACCTGTATAACGAAGAAGGTCAGGCCAGCTGGTCAGCTGAGCAGATGTACCAGGCCGCGAAGGATAACAAAGCCAACGGTATCGCCGTAACGGCCACTCTCTACTTCTAGTCAATGTCAGGCAAAAAGGCGCTCTTTTTCTGCGCCGGCAGTTCGACCATAGATCCTAAATACAACCAAGCCGCCCGGGAAGCAGTCCGCGCGGCTTGTTTGTGTGGTTATGAGATCGTCTCCGGCGGCACGATCAAAGGTACGATGAAGGTCGTCAGCGATGCGGCCCGCGAGTGCGGAGCCCGCGTCAAAGGCGTCCTCCCGCGTTTTATGGAAGGTCTGGAGTATCCGGCCCTGGATGAGCTGGTCTGGACCGGCACTATGGCGGAGCGGAAGGAGGAGATGAGGCGCGGGGTCACCCTCGCGGTGGCGCTCCCGGGCGGAATCGGCACTCTCGACGAACTCGCCGAGACCTGCACCCTCATCAGGCTTCACCAGACTGAAGCGAAGATGGTGATCTACAACGTGGACGGCTTCTACGACATCCTGGAGAGTCTCTTCGACTTCTATGTGGAGACCGGAATGCTGGACCTGCCCACCAGGCAGAAATACATCTTCGTAAGGACTCCGGAAGAATTCAAGAAAGAACTATGACCAGGGACGAAATACTTGCTTTCCTCGGGGAAGACTGGACGGGAGTGCAGACCGTCATCGCGGACGCGCTGCGTTCGGATGTGGGCCTGCTGAACATTTTCAACTCGGACATCCTGGCCCACGGTGGCAAGATGCTCCGGCCCATCGTCACCCTTCTGATGGCGGGGGCGTGCGGGCAGATAACCGCCGATTCGCGCTTATACGCCGCTGCTTCGGAGCTGCTGCACAACGCGACTTTGCTCCACGACGACGTGGCCGACGAAGCCGACACCCGCCGCGGCATCCCCACTATGCGCTCGAGGCTCGGCCCCAGCAGGGCGGTGCTCCTGGGCGATTTCTGGCTGGCGAAGGCTGTGGACGTGGTGCTTCAGGCGAAGACAGCGGAGCAGGTGCGCAATATCTTCTCCAAGACCCTTTCCGACCTCGCGGAGGGAGAGATGCTCCAGCTGGAGAAATCCGGCACTGCGGACACTTCGGTGCAGGATTATCTCAGGATTATCCACTGCAAAACCGCTTCGCTCTTCGAGACGGCCGGCCTGAGCGGCGCCATCTCGGCCGGCGCGCCGCAGTCTTACGTAGACGCTGCAAGGGACTATTCCAATGCCCTGGGCACTGCCTTCCAGATAAAGGACGACATCCTCGATTACACCGGAGACGGCTCACTGGGCAAGCCCGTGGGCATAGATCTGCTGGAAAAGAAAATCACTCTGCCGTTGCTTTGCGCGATGGAGGGATCGAACCGCGAGGACGAGATCAGAAAAGCTGTCCTGAAAATCGATTCACATCCGGAAAATTACGAAGAGATTCGTAAATTTGTAGCGGAGCGGGGAGGAGTGGAAGCCGCGGCCGGGGTTCTTGAAGAATATGTCGGGAAAGCCCTCAAGGCCCTGGAGGTCCTGCCCCGAAGCAAGTATACTGAACTGCTGGCGGAAATCGCCAGATTCAACTCGGTGCGCACGAAATGAGATTTGCGGATATTGCAGGAAACGAAGATGTCGTCAGGGCTCTTGCCGGGATGGTGGATTCCGGGAAGATTCCGCACGCGATTATGCTTCACGAAGACGACGGTGGCGGGGCTTTCCCGCTCGTCCAGGCCTTCCTGCAGTATGTGTATTGCAAGAACCGCGCGGACGGCGACTCCTGCGGAGCCTGTCCGGCGTGCGGTAAAATCAGCAAGCTCATCCACCCCGATGTGCATTATATCTATCCGGTGAACACCGGCAGCAGCACTGATTTCATCACTCAGTGGCGCGAGCTGGTGCAGACCAACCCCTGTTTCACGGAAAACGAGCTGGGCGAGGCTCTCGGCATCGAGGGCAAGACCGCGATGATAAAGGTGGAAGAGGCGAAGAAAGTGCTGGACGTGCTTTCGCTCTACGCCCTTGAGAGAGGCTATCGTGCCCTTGTCGTCTATCTTCCGGAAAAGATGAACAGGGAAGCGGCCAACCGTCTGCTGAAGGCGGTGGAGGAGCCGCCGGAGAAAACCCTCTTCCTGATGGTGACCCACGCCCCGGACAATGTCCTTCCGACCATCTCGTCCAGGTGTCTCCGCCTCAGGGTGATGCCCCGAAAGGGGATATTCCGTTCGGTGGGCCAGGCAGAAGACCCCGAACTTATGCGCCGCCTTATGCAGGCAGTGCTGGCGCGCGACCTTGGGGCCGCGCTGGAGACTGCCGACGCGCTCGCGGCGCTCCCTTCGCGGGAACGCGCAAAAGGATTCTGCAAGTATGCCGCGGAAAGGCTCCGTTTCGTGTTCCTTCTCCAGCAGGGCCTGGACTCCCTGGTGCAGGTGCCGGAGAGTGAACTGGCGGAACTCCGCGACTGGGCGAAACGCTGCCCGAAAACATTCCCGCGTAAGGCTGCGGATGCGCTCAGCCGCGCCCAGGGTTTGATAGAGCGCAATGTCAATGTCAAGATTCTCTTTACAGAACTTGCCGACAGATTATACGTTGCAATATGAGTGAGACTATCAACTACGACTGCTTCCGCGGGTGCGTGAAATGCACCACACCCGAAGGGGAGACCGTATGCACATACAGGGAAGGTTGCTGCAAGCTCGGCGAGCACAACTATCTCAAGGATGTGGGGGCGAACGAATACCCGGACATCTTCGAGGTGCGCTTCAAGAACACCCGCAAGGGCTTCTACCGCAACGA
>JAFYIK010000044.1 GCA_017538685.1 Bacteroidales bacterium
GCTCGGTATCTTCCTCCCGCTTATCACCACCAACTGCGCCGTGCTCGGCGTGGCCCTGTCCGTGGTGCAGAAGGATATGCCGCTCGGCCAGGCGACCGTCTATGCGCTCGCGACTGCAATCGGCTGGGGCATAGCTATGATCCTTTTCGCCGGACTGCGCGAGCAGCTCGCCGGCAACGACGTGCCCAAGGCCTTCAAGGGTCTGCCGATCGCGCTTATCACCGCCGGTATTATGGCCCTTGCATTCTTAGGTTTCACCGGAATCGGAAATTAAGCCTATGAAGAAGATAGTTATCGCTTTTGTGCTGTTTCTCTCAAGCCTCGCGCTCAGCGCCCAGCCCCGCTCGTTCGGAGTGCGTTTCGGCGCCGGCCTGGAGATCAGTTATCAGCACAATCTGGGATCCACCCAACAGGGCGCGAACTTTTTCGAGTTCGACGCAGGCGTGATAGGCTACACCGACTATCCCGGTTACAGGCTTTCGGCTATGTATGATTTCACGCTGATGAAGTTCCATTTCCTCGGAGGAGACTGGAATATGGCCCTCGGCCCCGGTGTGACTCTCGGTATGTACGACAAATCGAAGTTCGTGGGCGGTCTGGTGGTCCAGTACGCCCTGAGCTACGATTTCCCGACTCTTCCTATCTCCGTGGGAATAGACACCCGTCCCTGCTTCATTTTCTCAAGCAAGGAAGCGGTGATGTCTTTCAAGGAGATGATCCCTATGGCCAGCCTCCGCTGGAGATTCTAGAGAACGGGATAAATATACTCTCTGAAGAGAGCGAGTTCGTTTGCAGTGTTCGCCGTCCAGGCGGTGAGCACTGCAACTGCGTTCTTTGAGGGGAGTACGAATATGAACTGTCCGCCGGCGCCGTCGGCCCTGAAGCCTTCGGTGACGTTGCGCCAGGTCTGGTAGCCGTAGCCCATAGTCCAGTCGTTCATATACTTGGGGTCAAGGCCGGGAGGACAGTTTTCGATGTGCTTCGCGCCCATAGTCTCCATCCAATCCGCAGGGACCAGCTGCCTGCGTCCCCAGCGTCCTTTCTGAAGCATAAGGAGGCCCATTTTCGCCATATCTTCGGTCTTGAGATGAAGGCCCCATCCGCCGCAGCTCACGCCGTCTGCGTCTGCGTCCCACTCGGGCTTGTCGATGCCGAGCGGCTCGAAGAGACGCGGAGTAAGGTAATCCAGAACGCTTTCGCCGGTTACTTTGGTAACTATCGCCGAGATAATGTAGGATCCGAGTGAATTATAGCGGAAAACGGTGCCGGGCTCGTGGACGAAAGGATGCGCGAAGAATGCCGCTGCGATGTCGGCTCCTTCGCCAAGCACGGACTGGATATTCTTGTTGTCCCTTCCGAGGACTTTGTATGTGGGGTCGGAATCGTGTCCGCCGGCCATCATCAGCAGATCTTCGACCGTGGCTTCGCAGGGGTTGCCTTCGACCAGCTTGTCGGGGAAGTAATCCGCGACTTTGTCTTTCAGCGTCATTCTGCCTTCGCTGATTGCAAGACCTACGGCGGTGGCGGTGAAGGTCTTGCTCACCGAGAACATAGTGTGGGGCTTTTCAGCACTCCATTCCCCGAAGTACTCCTCATAAACCACGGCGCCGTCCTTGACAACCATTATGCTGTGTAGGTTGTCTCCTTTCTCGAAAGTGGCAGGAGCGAGCATTTTGACTGCTGCGCTGTCTTTGAAGGTGCGGATGCCTTCGATCAGTTCGGAGGATGCTTCTGCGCGGGGCAGGCTGACCGGGCCGCTGCAGGCAACTAGCGCAGCGGCGACGAGAAAGAGGATAATCTTTTTCATTTTATTGTGCTGAGAGATAGTCTCTTATTGCTGCTGCGGCTTTGCGGCCTGCACCCATCGCAAGAATCACCGTCGCGGCGCCTGTGACTGCGTCGCCGCCGGCGAAGATGCCAGGGCGGGTTGTAGCGCCGTTCTCGTCGGCGACCAGTCCGCCGCGCCGGGTGGTCTCGAGGCCTTTGGTGCTCGCTGCGATAAGCGGGTTGGGGGAGGTGCCGAGAGCCATAATCACGGTGTCGGTCGCGATCTCGAACTCCGATCCTTCGATGGGAACGGGGGAGCGGCGGCCGCTTTCATCAGGTTCGCCGAGCTCCATCTTTATGCACTTGATGCCTGTGACCCAGCCCTTGTCGTCGCCGAGGACCTCCACCGGGTTGGTGAGCATATCGAAGATGATGCCTTCCTGGCGGGCGTGGTGTACTTCCTCGCGGCGCGCGGGCAGCTCCACCTCCGTGCGGCGGTAGATGATGTGCACCTCGGCTCCCAGGCGGAGCGCGGTGCGCGCCGCGTCCATAGCCACGTTTCCTCCACCTACCACGCACACTTTCTTTCCGGCGTGGATAGGGGTGAGATAATCGTCTCTATAGGCCTTCATCAGGTTGTTTCTGGTGAGGAATTCGTTGGCGGAGAACACTCCGTTGAGGTTCTCGCCCGGGATGCCCATAAACTTCGGAAGACCTGCTCCAGTGCCGATGAACACGGCCTTGAAGCCCTCCTTGTCGAAGAGTTCGTCGATAGTGACCGTGCGGCCGATTATGACATCGGTCTCTATCTTCACGCCGAGCTTGAGCACTTCGTTGATTTCGTGCTGCAGCACGCTGTCTTTCGGCAGACGGAACTCCGGGATGCCGTAGACCAGCACGCCGCCGATTTTGTGCAGCGCTTCGAAGATGGTCACGTCGTAGCCCCATTTCGCGAGGTCGCTCGCGCACGCAAGGCCGGCTGGGCC
>JAFYIK010000045.1 GCA_017538685.1 Bacteroidales bacterium
CGTGTTCGCATTCCAGGTGCTGTACGGCAGCATCCAGCGCCTTGTCGCAAAGGCCTTCGTCCGCGCCGATGCGCGCCATGGTGCACCAACCCTGGCTCTCGATGAAGATCTTGCCCTCTTCGTTCTCCGAGCTGCCCACCTTTCCACCGTGGAAATCGTAGGCGCGAAGGAACCAGCGGCCGTCCCAGCCGAACTGCTCGACCGCGGCGACCATCGCGTCCACCTGCTTCAGAACGGTGTCCGCGGGCTTGCCGATGCGCTCCAGCAGTTCGGCGTACTGACGGCCGCAGAACACGAACTGTCCTGCAATCATCAGCGACTCCGCCTTGCTGCCTTCGGAATTGTTTTCCGTGGTCTGGAAAGACTCGTTGGGGTCGTTGGAGAAACAGTTGAGGTTGAGGCAGTCGTTCCAGTCGGCGCGGCCGATAAGCGGAAGGCCGTGAGGACCGAGATTGTCTGCTACGTGCTGGAAAGATATCTGAAGATGCTCAAGAAGCGTCTTCTCGCTTCCGGGCTGATTATCGAAAGGCACAGGCTCATCGAGTATGGAGAAATCTCCGGTTTCCTTGATGTAGGCCACGGTGCCGAAGATGAGCCAGAGGGGATCGTCGCCGAATCCGCCGCCTATGTCGTTGTTGCCTCGCTTGGTGAGGGGCTGATACTGGTGGTAGCAGCCGCCGTCAGGGAACTGGGTCGCAGCGATGTCCAGAATACGCTGTCTTGCGCGCTCGGGAATCTGATGAACGAAGCCCACGAGATCCTGGTTGGAATCACGGAAGCCCATTCCGCGGCCGATTCCGCTCTCGAAGAAGGATGCGCTGCGCGAGAAACAGAAGGTAATCATACACTGGTACTGATTCCAGATGTTCACCATCCTGTCCAGTTCGGGCGAATCGGATTCGAGCGTGAAGCGTCCGAGTATGTTGTCCCAATAAGCCTTCAGTTCGGCGAAGGCATTTTCGATCTTGGCGGGGGAATTGAACTGCGCAATCAGTTCGTGCGCGCGTTTCTTGTTGATGGTAGGGCTCCAGACGGTGCGCGGAGCCTGGAGGTCGAACTTCTCGTCCTCCGGATTCTCCACATAACCTATTATGAAGCTACGCGTGAGAGTTTCGCCGGGTTCGAGAGTAAGCTCCAATCCGAACGCCGCTATGGGACTCCAGCCGTGGGCTACAGATCCCGTGCAAGAGCCACCAACCACTGCCTCAGGGGCATCCAAACCGTTATACAGACCTACGAATGATGCGCGATCTGTGTCGTACGAAGCCTTCGGGTCGGAGCAATAATAGAACGCGTAGTGGTTCCTGCGCTCTTTGTATTCGGTTTTATGGTATAGCACGCCCGGTTCGATCTCCACCTCGCCGGTGCTGAGATTCCTCTGGAAGTTCTCGCCGTCAGTCTGGCCGTTCCAAAGGCACCATTCAGTGTAGGCGAACAGTTTGAAAGTCCGCCTGACCGAGCTCTTGTTAGTCAGAGTCAGGTGCTGGATCTCGCAGTTGGAACCCACGGGCACGAAGAACAGCTCGCTTACCTGAAGTCCGTTTTTCTCGCCCGTTATGCGGGTGTAGCCCATACCGTGGCGGCACTCGTAGGAATCGAGCGCGGTCTTGCAGGGTTTCCAGCCGGGACTCCACACGTCCGAGCCGTCCTTCACATAGAAGTACCTTCCGACGCTGTCCATCGGCACGTCGTTGTAGCGGTAGCGGGTGATCCTGCGGAACTTCGCGTCGCGGAAGAAGCAATAACCGCCCGCAGTGTTCGAGATCAGCGAAAAGAATCCGTCCGTCCCAAGATAATTGATCCAGGGCCAGGGCGTTGCAGGAGATGTGATCACATACTCCCTCGCAGCGTCATCAAAATGACCGTATTGTTTCATTTTCCTAATACCCAATCTTTTACGATTTTGCCCCACGGTTTGATGACTCCGTCATCCCACGGGCCTTCGGATGCTGCCTGTTTGGTCAGCATAGAGCAGGTCTCAACCTTGTCGGAGATGCTCCAGGTCATCATAGTGATGCCGTTTGCGTCCGCCCAATCCACGTAGCGCTGCCACTCTTCGAGATCCATAGGGCCGTCGCCGCTGGCCTCGCAGGCCGCACATTCGCTGACGAAGATAGGAATGCCGGCTGCCAGAGCGGCGTCGCACGCCTCGCGAAGATGCTTGTGGGTGGCTGCATAGAAATGCATCGTGTACATCAAATTGCCGTATCCCTCGATGGGCGAAGCGGCGGGGAGGTCAACCCTCTGGTCCCAGCTGGGGCAGCCCATAAGGATGAGCGGCTCGGAAGGGTCGATGTCCGTGATGACCTTGATGAGTTCGCCTGCATAGCTCTTCAGCTCCTGCCAGTAAGCAATCATCGCTTCAGGATTGCCCAAATCCTCATAGGGATTGGCTCTCCACTCTTCGAAGGAGAAGCACACCGGCTCGTTGAACAGCTCGTAGATCACGTTAGGAACTCCCTTATACTTGGTCGCCACTGCGGCGAAGAACTCTTTCGCAGCATCAAGGTGCAGAGTGTGTGAATGCCAGTCTACTATCACATAACAGCCATTTTCAATCGCACCGTCCACGACCGCATAGAGCTTTTCAAGAGCGAACTCAGGAGCTCCCATATAACCGCTCGGAATTCCGGGATTGTCGGCTAGGGCGTGGTCGTCGGAGCCTATCGCTGCGCGGAAAATCCTGCAGCCAGTGTCTTCGTGGAGCTGCTTCACGGCAGCCTTGTTGTAGAAGCGCGGCCATATGTTGTGCCAGCCGAAGCTGATACCCCTGAAGGCCACGGGCTCGCCGTTCGCAGTCAACTGCGTTCCGACCACCTTCAGCGGAGCGACCTCCGCCTTCTTCGGGCAGCAGCCCGCCAATAAGAGAGCCATAACAGCGGCGAAAAATATTTTTTTCATACCGGAAAAATTACTTTTTGATTGGATACAGACGCAGCAATAGCAGAATCAGCAGTGCAATCGCGGCGGGGAAGAGCGAGAACAGGCTCCAGATCATAGTCTGGACGGATGCCTCATTGGTGATGGTCACGATGGTTTCGCCGGTAATGACGTCAGTGTTGGAAATGAAGCCCGCAAGTCCCAGGAACATAGCCACCAGGGCGCCGGAGATGGCGGAACCGAATTTCTGGGCCATAGTTCCGGAGGAGAAGATAAGACCTGTGGAAGAAGTGCCGTTCTGTTCGGTAGCATAGTCCGCCACGTCCGCATACATAGACCAGAGCAGCGGAGAATAGAAGCCGATGCCGATGGAGGTGACGATAACGTTCGCAACCATAACCCAGATCCAGGCCGGATTCATAGGGATGAAGAAGAACAGAATTGAAGACACGGCGCAGATGACCGCCGCCCAGGCAAATGCTTTCTTCTTCGAGCCCACTTTCTTGGTGAACCAGGGGGAAAGGCCTCCGAACACCATACAGGTGGCCTCTCCGAACATCATAAAGACAGTGTAATTGATCACCAGCCCCATCACGGTCACGTCGCCGTGCAGGCAGTACTCCATCAGATAGGCAGCCACGGCATAGCGGAAACCGTTAAAGAAGTTCGTACAGATTCCGATCAGCGTGAGATAAATCCACGGCTTGTTGCGGAACAGGTCGGCGAAAGGCTTAAAAGAAAATTTTTCGGCCCTTACAGGTTTCAGACGTTCTTTGGTGAGAAGACCGCAGGCGAGGGTTCCCAGAGCGGCCACTGCGCCCAGTACTACGCCAAGTACGGCGTACTGATGCTTGGGTTCGCCTCCCACAAGCCTCTGAAGATAAGGGAAGGAGAAGAGCATAACAAAGCCCATCGCATAGGCGCCGACCATACGGAACGACGAGAACTGGTTCTTCTCATTGTCATCGTCCGTCATCACACCCAGCAGCGAGCCGTAAGGCACATTGACTGCGGTGTACACCACCATCATAAGCAGATAAAGGGCATACGCGTAGACACGTTTGCCTGCGGGGCCCAGATCCGGGGTGTAGAGCAGCAGAGCGAACACGACTCCCAGCGGAATGGCTCCGAAGATGAGCCAGGGACGATATGTGCCCCAGCGCGACTGGGTACGGTCCGCTATCGCGCCCATCATCGGGTCTGTTATCACGTCGAACAGACGCGCCACCAGCATAAGGGCTGCGGCGTCGGCCACGGTAAGACCGAAGACGTTGGTGAAGAAAAACGGGAATGCGATGGACATCACCTTCCAGGTAATGCCGCCGGCGGCGGCATCGCCCAGGGCGTAGCCTATTTTCTCGGAGAGTTTCGCCATATTACCTAGTGTTTTTGTCTATCAATCTGTTAATGCGCTCGACCGTGAGACCTGTGCGGCCTCCGTCGGGCTCCGTGTGCAGGCAGTAATCCACCAGCCTGTCCAGGGTCGAAGTAGCCACGTGCATACGCGTGTCGGACGAGGCGTAGTAGATGAACACCTTCCCGTCCGGGTCGGCAATCCAACCGTTCGAGAATGCCACATTCATCACGTCGCCTATATACTCTTCTCCTTCTGGAACAATAAAGAAGCCGGACGGCTGGGCAATCACCTTGGTGGGATCGTCAAGGGCGGTCATATACATATACAGCACATAGCGGAGGCCGCTGGCGCAGCCGCGCACGCCGTGGGCAAGGTGAAGCCAGCCCTGCGGCGTCTTCAGCGGGTGCGGCCCCTCGCCGTTCTTTACCTCATACACTGTATGATAACGGCGGGCGTTTATAATCTTCTCCTCCTTGACCTCGGCGTTCGTGATGTCATCCACCAGAGCCCAGCCTATTCCTCCGCCGCTGCCGGCATCGATGAAACCGTCCTGCGGGCGCGTGTAGAGGGCATATTTGCCGTCCACGAACTCGGGATGCAGGCAGACGTTGCGCTGCTGCGAGCGCGACTTCAGGTCGGGCAGGCGCTCCCAGTTCACGAGATCCTTCGTGCGTGCGATTCCGCAGGCGGCCGTGGCGGCCGAAAGGTCACCTTCGAGCTCGTGGTCCTTGCGCTCCACGCAGAAAAGGCCGTAGATCCATCCGTCTTCGTGGCGCGTCAGGCGCATATCGTAGACGTTGGTCGCCGGCTCGCCGTACTCGGGCAGGGTGACCGGGCGCGGCCAGAAACGGAAGTTGTCCACTCCGTTCGGGCTTTCGGCCACCGCAAAGAACGACTTGCGGTCGTCGGCCTCCACACGCACGACCAGCACATATTTGTCGCCCCACTTGATGGCTCCGCTGTTGAACGCGGCGTGGATGCCGATACGCTCCATCAGGAACGGATTTGTCTTGGGATCGAGGTCGTATCGCCACTCCAGAGGCGCGTGCGCGGCCGTGAGTATGGGGTTCTCGTATTTTTCGTACACGCCGCCGACATACACGGTGTGGTTCTTTTTCGAGAGGAGTTCTTCGTGTTCTTTGCGAAGAAGGTTCAGTTTCAGTTTCCAGTCCATCTTACTTAATGTCATTAAGAAGAAGTATGTTGTTTTCCTCTATGAATTTGACGAAATCCTGTTCGGTGGGTCCGCCGGGGAAGGGAGCGTAGAAATGGACGTCCCTGCGGCCGGGCTCGCTGGTGTTGCGCCATGTGAGCAGGTACGCGATGGGGAAGCCCTTGATCGCGGGGGCGAGCACTTCGGTCCACCAGGTGGGCCAGGTCAGGCCTTCGTAACCGGTCTCCGTGAGCGCGAGTATCTTGCCGTGGTCCTCGGCGAACTTCTGAAGAGAAGCGAGCAAAAGAGGCATGTTCTTGACGTAATAGGGAAGCGCTTCTTCCTGGGGCATCCAAGTCGGGCAGTACATGTCCAGGCCGACTATGTCCACATATTTGTCACCGGGGTAGCGCTGAGGCCAGTCTTCGAAGAAATCCACTCCGTTCGGGGAGATTGCCCACAGCAGGTTCTTCAGCCCGCGTTCCTTGACCATATAGTCGTGGGTCATTACCCAGAAGGCGTTGTACTCCTCGGCCGTGCAGAAATCCCAGCCCCACCAGAACCAGCTTCCGGTGTGCTCGTGCCAGGGGCGCCAGATAATGGGCACCGGCCTGCCGTCGGCGGTCTTGATGCTCGCGAGGAAGTCCGCTATCCGGCCTATGCGCTCCATCCACATTTCGTGAAGGTCTCCGCCGGGCAGCAGCCTCGCGACCACGTCGCCGCCGCTGAGATCCCACGCATCTCCGCCCGTCACGGGGTTGTCCGGATGCCAGCTGATCGTCACGATTCCACCGCGCTCGTAGTGCCTTACCGCCGCTTCGCGGGTAAGGTCTATGTCGTTGCCGTCCAGGTTGATCCGGCTGCCCAGCTCGAAATCGCCCAGTTCAAGGCCGAGGATGGCAGGGTAGTCGCCCGTGACGAACTTCACGTCCG
Organism: Bacteroidales bacterium; assembly: GCA_017538685.1. The sequence continues at coordinate 6,324 of JAFYIK010000045.1, forward strand.
AACGCTCGAGAGCGTGGTCGCCGTCTTCGTTGGCGTTCCAGGTGTGGCCGTACATAAGGTCGTCCTGGTGGCCATAGAGAATCTTTCCTTCGGCGACGGCCTTGTTCAGCACGTCAGTAATCTGATTGGTCGGACTGGCGCACGCTGTAACTAGAATCATTGCGAGTATGGATAACTTCTTCATTATTGGTTTTTGTTGTCTTTATAAGCTTTGAGTATCGCGTCTTTCAGCGCGGGTGTCGTCCATTTCGGCACGGAACGGTCCGCTCCGTTGCTCAGCGTCATCCAGTAGAAACAGGCGATGTTATATTTGGCGGCATTGCCCACGTAGCAGGCGGCCTGTTTGCTTCTTTCTTCCTCGGTTCTGCCTGAAGTGCAGCCGTATTCGCCTATCACGCAGGGGATGCTCTTGCTTACCAGGTAGGTGTTTATGGTTTCTATTATGTTCTTCACCTCATTTTCGCAGGAAGAATCGAAGGTCATCTGCGGATTATCGTTGTCAAAGGCGAAACGATATGGGGAGTAACTGTGGACCTCGGCGAGGAGATGGTCTTCCACCTCGTCCTCGGGCAGTTTAAAGCCCGCAAGGGTGGTTGCAGCAGGGGATGCGGAGTAGGTGTTCAGCACCAGGTTTCGCCGCAGGTTGTTCCCACCGGTGGCGCGTACTGTGCGCACGAAATCGGCGTTGTACTGGTTAATCACTTCGAGCGCGCTGGCGGAGCCGGAATTCCAGCTGCCTTTCGCGTCCAGCATTTCATTGAACGATTCGAAAAGCAGCTTCTGCCCGCAGTCGGCGAATTCGGTGGCGATTTGTGTCCACAGCGAGCAGTAGCGCTCCCTGACGGCTTCATACACGGCGGCATCGGCCCTGAGCCAGGCTGTGCTGGCATCGCCCGTGTCGTGGTGGACGTTCAGGATGCAGTAGAGCCCTTCGTCCAGCACATAGCCTACAATCTCCTTCACGCGCGCCATCCACACCGGATCTACTTCGTAGCCGGTCCAAGTGGTCATATCCCATTTGGAGCCTGACACGCTTATGGTGCCCGTGTGCGGATACCAGGTTACGGGGACGCGGATTGCGCCGAAGCCGGCTTCCTTGAACATATGGATCAGCGCGCGCTGCGTCACGGGCTGGCCCCACGCAGTTTCGTAATCGGAGGTTTTGCGCGAAGTGTAGGCCTCGATCCACATATTGTCTACGCTTCCGCTGTTGGCATCCAGGGTATTGCCCAGATTCCAGCCGGTGCCCATATTGCGTACAGCCGATGTGGCATTCTCCCAGCCCTCCGGGTCAGTGCCGGGTCCCGTCGGAGGCGTTACCCCGGCTTGGCTGATCGTCACGCTTTGGGGCTGAAAGCCCTCCGCCGTGACTGTCAGCGTCGTTCCCCTCGCCTCATAGGTGTAATTCCCCTGTACGGTGATGGTGAAGGAGAGTTTGTAATCCTTGAACACGCCGTCGCGGAAGGTAAGCCAGTCGGCCTCGCCGCTCATTTTCGGGCGGACTGGGGAGGTCACGGTCAGCTTAATAGTCTCCCCAGCCTGCGCAGCCGTGAATTCGGTCGCGCTAAGCGTCATTTCCTCCGGGACAGGATCAGGAGTCGGTTCCTGAGGCTCTTCCGAACAGGAAAAGACTGCAAGCAGGGCAGCCAGGAATATGTGACCGTACCTTTTCACTACTTGAACGAAGGCGCAGACTCGTAGACGCTTTGAAGGGTGTACTGGGAGTCAGTGCTGTTCCAGGCTTTGACTATCGCCTCTATTGGTTCCTGGGCATTGTCGATAAACTTGCCCGTGCCGTGGTCTATGTAGGCGTGTCGCTCCTGGCCATAGCCCTTCGCCGCGTTGTCCCAGAGGAAACCGGAAATGCCGTACACCCTGGCGCACTTGACGAAGTATTCCATATAGTAGAGGTAATAGGCCCAGGCCTTCGCGTCGTTTTTGTTGCGCAGCGAGCAGCCGAATTCTCCCATATAGATAGGGATATCCTTGGAGATATAGTTGTCGTAGATGCCCTTGAAGAGATTGTTGATTTCCTCTTCGCCGCGAGGGAAGCAGGTGCCGGTATGACCCCAGTCGGGAAGCTGCTGGTCGCCTATGGTATACTGGTAGGGATCATAGGAGTGGAAGGCCAGCATAGTCTTCTTTGCCGGGTCGTTAGGCACGGTCAGGTACTTCAGATAGTTCGGGCTGGCCGCATAGCCGGGCACTCCGAGCCATCTGGTGGAGTTATTCCCTCCGGTGGCGCGGACGGCGGTGACGAAGACCTGGTTCCACTCGTTGATGATATTGCATTTCTTCTCGGTGTTGGAACTTGAAGACCATTCTGAGCCGAAGATGAGTTCGTTGAATGATTCGAACATAAGGAAATCGCCCTTTTCCTTGAACTTATTTGCAATCTGAGTCCAGACAGCCGCGATTTCTTCCTTGACCTGGGTGTTGGTGTCTTCGCTGTTCACGGCCCCGGCCAGATTCAGCCAGTGGCTGTCGCCGTGGTCCTCGTCGTGGTGGGTGTTGATAATAACCTTAAGGCCGGCTTTCTCGGCAAAGCCTACCACTTCATAGACGCGGTTCAACCAAACTTCGTCAAGGGTGTAACCCGGCGCTTCGCCTATATGGCCGAGCCACGTCACGGGTATGCGGACGCTGGTGAATCCGGCGGCTTTCACTCCGGCGAAGGTGGCTTCAGTGGCAGGCGCCCCGCCCCATGCCGTTTCGTTGGCGACTCCGTTGGAGTAGGCGTCGAAATGATTGCCCATATTCCAGCCCAGGCCAAGCTCCATATTGCGGGCCACTGCGGTGTTGTCAGGAAGGGTGGCATCCTGGATGACCTCTTTCGCCGCCTGGCTTACGTGTACGCTGACATCAGCGGCTCCGTTTGCCTTGACCAGGACATCATCCTCGCGGGGAATATACTGCTCGTTGGGGGCTACCACCAGGGAGAACGTAATCTGATAATCCTTGAAGGTGCCGTCTTTGGCGGTAATCC
>JAFYIK010000046.1 GCA_017538685.1 Bacteroidales bacterium
GACCGGTGCGGAGTCCTCATAGTATTCATACGGGTCGACTCCGTTGCTGTAGGATATAGTCACGTGCTCCCTGATGCTGATACCGAAGCGGTCGGTCGGTTCGACAGTGCCGTCCAGCTTAAGGTGGAACTTAATCATAGGAGTGGAACCAGAAATGAACGAAGTCTCGGTCGTGAACGAGGGCTTCACCGGCACGGTGGTGGCTGCGTGGATGGGCGCCGTTTCCTTTGTTTCCACGTCGATCGTCAGCTTCGCTCCGCCCGGAATCGGGTCGGTGGTATAGTAGAAGGTGTTGTCCAGCGGAGTGATGTCCGCCAGTTTGCCGTTTATCTTCAGGTCAAACCTGTCTACCTGGAACGCAGCGCCGTCTGAGCGTTCGGAGTTCACCGGCACTGCTTTATAGAGAGTGATGAAGGTCGTGTCCGTGAGTCCGGCATAGCATTCCAGATACATCCTGGGGTCCCCTTTGGAACCTTTCAGCTCGAACTGTTCCTCGCAGGAGCAGAGCCCCAGGGCGGCAATGATTATCATTAACAGACTCTTCTTCATAGCTTAGAACTTAAGGGCATAACTGAGTGTGGGCAGGATAGGAATCAGGCCGTAGGCGACTCCCACCATCTTGCCGTTATCCTCTTCGATCATTCCGATCATAGGGTTGACGTGGTTATAGGCGTTGTAGACGCTGAAAGTGGTGGTGGCGTCCAGGCCGTGCCTTGTCTTTTTGTGCCAGTTGAAGCCCACGTCAAGCCTGTGGTATGGCGGCAGCGAGTAGTTGTTCGGCGATTCGTAGAGGTCGTAGCCGCGATCGGTTGAGCCGTCCCAGATCACTCCTGATTTTCCGGTGAATTTGTTGCCGGTGTGGTAGTTCCAGGCGCCGTAGAGCTCGAACTTGCGGTTGAAGCGGTACGAGGCCATAAGGGTAATCTTGTGGCGGTTGTCGTTTTTGGCCGGATACCAGGTGTAGTAGAAGGTCTTGAACAGGCGTTCGGTCTTGGAGAGGGTGTAGTAGGCTGCGGTGTTGAGCTTGTCCGTATTATATTCGAAGCTGAACTCAAGGCCATAGGCACGGCCGATTCCTTCTTCGAACACGTCTTCCCACTTGTTGATCTTCGGCATCATAGTGTTGGTCTCCGCATACTCGTAGATGTGGTCCATCGTTTTGTAGAACGCTTCCACATCGACCGTGATGTTCTGCGGGAGCTTGAGCGCGCTGCCGAGAACGAACTGGTTGCTGCTCATCGGCTTGACGCGGGCCGTGCTGGGCATCCACATATCCACGGGCAGGTCTGCGTAGCTCGCCGAAACGCTGTGGGCAAACTGGTTCATAGTGGTGAAGGAGCCCTTTACGTCGAGGTAGTCCGTGGCCATAAACTTGAACGCGGCACGCGGCTCGAGACGGTAATAGGCCTTGCCGTCCACCACGAAGAGCGCGTTGGAAAGGCCGAGGTTGATGCGCCACTGCCGCCCGAGCGAGATTTCGTCTTCCCGTAGACGCCGAATTCCGCGCCGAGATAGCGTTTGGACTGCGAATCGCCGGTGTTGAGAACGGAAATTTTGTTCATCTCCGCCTTGAAGAGCTCGTCCCTCGAAGGGTTGTAGGTGTGCCATACGCCGCTGCCGCCGAAACGGA
>JAFYIK010000047.1 GCA_017538685.1 Bacteroidales bacterium
AGTTTTTCTGCCATCGAGTGACCGGAACGCTTGCGGGCAAAAGAGATCATATTCTTCATAGAAAGCGATACTTTTCTCTCCGGTCTCAACTCGGTGGGCACCTGGAAGTTGGCACCGCCGATACGGCGTGACTTGACCTCGATCTGAGGGGTCACGTTCTCGAGCGCCTTCCTCCAAATATCCAGAGGAGCCTTGTCAGAATCTTTCACCTTCTCGCCTACCATGTCAATGGCATCGTAAAAAATTGAATAAGCGATACTCTTCTTTCCCTGCAACATAAGATTGTTCACGAAACGTGTAACTTCCACGTCGTGGAACTTAGGATCAGGAAGTAGAATCCTCTTGCTAGGCTTCGATTTTCTCATTGTTTTGAAAAATTAAAGATTAAACCATCCTTCAGACTACTTCTTCGGCCTCTTGGCTCCGTAGAGCGAGCGGGACTGGGTCCTGCCTTCTACGCCAGCTGTGTCCAAAGCGCCCCTAAGGATGTGGTAACGTACACCAGGGAGGTCCTTCACACGACCGCCGCGGACCAGCACGATGCTGTGTTCCTGGAGGTTGTGGCCCTCGCCGGGGATGTAGGCATTGACCTCTTTAGAATTCGTGAGACGAACACGTGCAACCTTACGCATTGCTGAGTTAGGTTTCTTAGGTGTGGTTGTGTACACACGCACGCAAACGCCACGCTTCTGAGGACAAGCGTCCAACGCACGAGACTTCGATTTTACCTCGATGACCTCGCGTCCTTTGCGAACCAATTGTTGAATTGTTGGCATATTAAAAAGTTAATAAAATTAAAGCCCCAAAATTTTTGGGGCTGCAAATATAGTAAAAATTCGGAAAAAACTAGCGGAAATCTGCGAACTCTGCGTCTTTTGCAGCTTTTTCTGCAAAGACAGGGTCCTCGGAGGCTTTCGCAAGGTGTTCTTTCACGCCGGCGGCGTCGCCAAGGCGGGCGGCAGCGACGGCAGCGATGTAGCTGTCGCGCGGGCTCGCGTCGCTCGCTGCAGCCGCCGCTTTGTCGGCCTGGCCGGCCAGGATGAAGGCGAGAGCCTCATTCCTGCTGCCGGTGCCGGCAAGGGCCTCAGCCGCCGCGGGGTAATCACCGAGGGCGATCTTCGCCGAACCTGCATTTTTCTTCGCATCGTCCGTGCCGGCCATCTCGAAATAGTCGAGGGCCTCCTGATAACGGCCGCGGCGCATCTCGATCGCTCCGAGGAGATTCAGCACGTCCGGATCCGCCTCATTGGTGTGAGTAAGATAAGCCAGGGCGACATCGATCTTGTTCTCTTCGAGTGCGATCACCGCCAGGTTGTAGTAACCGGTGTTGGAACCCCAGCGCTCGGTGGTGGTGCGCAGATAGAATTTCTTGTTCTCGGGGTCGTCGGTGATTGCCGCAAGGTGAAGGATCTCGGGCTCGGAGAGCATAATGAGCTGCTGCTTTGCGATTTCCTGCAGTTCCTCGTCGGAGTAGCCGGTGTGCTCGGCGTTCACCACGAACGATGCGCGGCGAAGTCCGGGGAACACGTCTTTCTTGATATCCTCATAGATGAACGAGAGGTTCTTGATTTCGGCCTCGCGCACTTCAGGATCGGAGTACATAGACAGGACGCGGAGGATAAGGTCCTTGTCCTCGATGTCGGAGTTTGCCATCGCTTCCTTGAAACCTTCCCAGTCCTGACCCACGCTGCTCACCTTGATGGAGTCGGACAGGCCGTTGCCCATCCTGGTCCAGGTCTTCTCCGCGGCCTTCGCCCTGTCTTCAGACAGCTTGTCGTTGAGGTCCACGCCGCCTTCGGGGGAAGCGTAGGCCACGATCTCGGCGCTCGTCACATTGTAGCGCGGATCGTTCTCGAGTTCGCGTAGATAGGATTTGTAGACGTCGAGGGCGTTCTTGTTCTGGCTGTTGTTCCTGACGTCCGAAGAGTTCACGTCGAAGAGTATGCTTGTTTCGGTGGAGTAGGTGGAGATCCTTTCGAAGCCGTCCGGTTTCGGGGCGAACTCGCCGCTGAAGTCGGCCAGGCGGTAGGTGGCTATGCAACCGTCCGCAACCTTGATGGCGGGCAGGTTCCTTTCCTTTCCGGCGATCACGAGCTTGCTCTGAAGCTCGAGCACGCACTGCTCCATTCCGTCGACATAGTCAAAAGATACGTTCTGCGTGTGCTGCGCGCCCGCGAGGGGGATGACGCGGTAGTTCGCCTTGATCTGTTCTCCCTGGTAGATGTAGGCCGGACCGGTGCGCTTGCCGTCGGCATAGACTATGACCGGGGTCGTGACCAGCATAGCGTTGGCCTTCAGGAAACCGGCGGGGAAGTTGATGGTGATGGCCGCGTCCACCTTTCCGCCCACGACCTCGAGGATGCGGGGTTCGCAGGTGATGCCGAGCTCGGAAGCTGCGTTGGTGACGGGTTTCTGGGACGAGCAGGCGACGGCTGCCAGGGCGAACGCCGCTGCGAGGAGTATCTTGATAGCTTTCATCATATAATATTATTGTGCGACAAAGATAAAGTTTTTTTTAAGTATCTTTGCAGACTACGACTAAATGGATACCCAGGAATTACAAAGAATAAAGAACAGGTACGACATCATCGGTAACGATGCCGCCCTGAACCTCGCCATCGAAATGGCCAGCGTGGTTGCCCCGAGCGACCTCGCGGTGCTCATCACGGGCGAGAACGGTTCGGGTAAGGATGTCATTCCGCGTATTATCCACGACGGAAGCCGCCGCCGTACAGCCCCGTTCCTGGCGGTGAACTGCGGAGCAATCCCGGTGGGGACCATCAACGCCGAGCTGTTCGGTCACGAAAAAGGTTCGTTCACCGGCGCAGTCGCCACCCGCAAGGGTTATTTCGAGGAGGCCGACGGCGGCACCCTTTTCCTCGATGAAATCGGTGAACTGCCCCGCGAGACCCAGGCTATGCTCCTGCGCGTCCTGCAGGATGGCGAGTACCTGAAGGTGGGTTCCAGCAAGGTGGAAAAGGCGAACGTGAGGATAATCGCAGCCACCAACATAAACCTGCAGCACGCCGTGGAGACGGGCAAGTTCCGCGAGGACCTGTACTACCGTCTGAACGCTTTCCAGATCAATGTGCCGTCGCTCCGCGACCGTAAGGACGATATCTATCTGCTGTTCCGCAAGTTCACGTCGGACTTCTCCGAACGCTCGCGCCTCTGCAAGATTTCCCTTACGCACGAGGCTATCTCGGTGCTGAAGAACTACCGCTGGCCGGGCAACGTCCGCCAGCTGAAGAACTTCACAGAAGCGCTGACGGTGATGGAGTCGAAACCCATCACGCCCGGCGCCGACCGCATCGAGCTGGACGCTCCCGCTCTGCTTATGCATATGCCGCGCGAGGCCGAGCAGGTGCTGCCCGCCATATCGACCGAAGCCCCCGGCGGCAGCCGTATGAGCGACGATGATATGCGCGCGATTGTGAAGGCAATCCTGGACCTTAAGCAGGAGGTGGACCGCCTGAAGAAGATAGTGGAGTCGCAGCCCGCCGCGGTCGCAGGTCACGCAGTGGCCGTGCCCGTGGACAACGACGAAGCCGAATGGCAGGAGAGCCAGCCGGCCGACCCCGCAGGCCCCGCCGTGAAATCCATCCGCCAGAGCAACGACGAACTTTACGCCTCCACTCTCGCGAAATACGACGGAAAAGTGAAACTCGCAGCCGCCGAGCTGGGTGTGTCCGAGAGGACCATCTACCGCTGGCTCGCCCAGAAGAAGAAATGATAAAGGTCGTCCGCATACTAGCCCTCTGCCTTACCGTGCTCGCGGTGAGCGCGTGCGGCATATATTCCTTCTCCGGCACCAGCATCAAGCCGGACGTGAAGACCATCACCATCAACTATATCGAGTACAAGGCGATGAAGGTGAACCCTTCGCTGAGCAACGACCTCACGGAAGCCATCCGCAACCAGTTCCGCCGTATGACGAGCCTGGAACAGGTGGAGATGGACGGCGACCTCGAGATTTCCGGCCAGGTTACCGGATACGACGTCAGGGCTTCGGCCGTCACCGCAGGCGATGTGGCAGCAATGAACCGCCTGACAGTTACCGTGAAGGTGGATTTCACCAACAGGAAATATCCCGAGGAAGATTTCACGGGCAAGAGTTTCTCGGCCTACGCCGAGTATCCTTCTACGGAATCCCTGGATTCCCAGGAATCGGTGCTCTGCCCCCAGATAATCGATGAAATAGTCGAGAATATTTTCAACGCAACAGTAGCCCAATGGTAAAGAAGAACCTCATAGACCTGAAGACTCTGAATCTTGAAGAGCTTAACGGAGTGGTGAGCCTGTATCCGTGGTTCGCGCTCGCGAGGGCCGAGCTGTGCCGCCGTATGGCAGCGCTCGGCGAGGGCGCCTGGTCGGACGAAAAGTTCGCCGAGCAGGCCCTCTACCTGGGCTCGCGCCGCCTTATCTTCGACCTGGTCGAGCAGGCCAGGGCGAAAGGTTCGCAGGCCCCGGTGGGCGAGCTCATCGAAGGCTATTTCGCCCCGGGAGCCAGGCGCCGCGAGGGCAGCCAGGTGTTCGTGGTGGGAGGAGATTATTTCTCCGCCGAGCAGTACGAAGGAGTGCGCCTGGAGCAGGACAACATCTTCTCGTCGTTCGCCGGCCCCGCAGCCGCTGAGCAGGCGGCCGGTCCCGTGGAGGAATTCACCGATTTCTGCACGGAGTCGCTCGCGAAGGTTTATCTGGACCAGGGATACAAAGACAAAGCGAAGGAGATATATTCGAAACTAAGTTTGCGATATCCGGAAAAAAGTGTTTACTTTGCAGCCCTTATTGAAAAAATAGATCAAAATTAATATGAACGCATTATTCACAACATTGGTGGTGCTCATCGTTATCGCAGCTATCCTTCTGGTGCTCGTAGTG
>JAFYIK010000005.1 GCA_017538685.1 Bacteroidales bacterium
CTCCAGACGGGATCTGAGAAGCTTATAACGCAGGCGTTTTTCTTCCTTTGCAAAATGCACTTCACGGCTCTGAAGCGAGACATTGTCATAATCGAGCGCCTCGCCGTCAGTCCAGGGGACGACGGTGAAGGTTAGAGATACGGGAGCGCCGGTGGCGGGAGCCTTTTCGAGAGTGAGTTCTGTCGAATAGGCTTTACCGGACTCGAAGGTGAAGGCGGGACTCTGCGTGAAGCGGTAAGTCTCGCCGCTTGCTGTGGTGACGGTCACGGTCGGGGCGACGGTCTGCGGCATAATGATAACCGCATAGCTGTTGGTCGCCAGGGTTGCCGCCTGGAAAGTAGTACGGTTATGCCCGAGTTCCAGCGTCTTTTCTTGAATGTCCAGCGTCGCCTCAAGTATTACCCCCTCCATCGTCACCTTCGAGATAGCCTCTCCGGTGGTGTTGTTAATGAGGATATTGATCCTGGAGAAGGGATGCTTGAGGGTGAAGTTCACCGGAGACCCCGGCGCGGCCTCTGTCGCCGCCACCATAAACACGTTATGTCGCACGAACGAGTAAGGCCAGCCCTCAGCCAGATTATACTTGAAAACAGGTCCGCCCTTAACCGTGCCGTATTTCTGATAGACGGCTGCGAAGACCGTACTCTCCTTCTGGCCCGCATTCCAGTAGATGGCTTTGTCCAGGATGAGAGACGATCCGTTGTAAGTTCCCAAAGCAGTCGCATCGATCGGCTCGCCGGCGAAGACCGTCAGGCGGTCACCGGCTTCGAGCGCGGTGTCTGTCGCCTTGGTCGCGAAGTAAGGCTCCACGGCCACGCTGAACTTCACCGCACTGCCGTGCTTGGGGCCGTTGTCCTTATGACAGGCGACAACAGCCGCAAGCGCGATGATGCAAACTAAGAACTTTTTCATTTAAAAGGGCCAGGCAGATTCTGCGTCATCAACTTTGAACCACACTTCACCGGCACCTTCAGATGCATCGGGATAATAATGCACGGTGCATTTCTTTCCGCTGGTGGCAGTGACTGCGATGTTGGCTGCAAGTCCGTCGGTGGATAGAACAACCTTCGTCCAACCGGTATCTTCTACGTTGTTTACCGTAGATCCCACACCCTGCCAAACGGGGCCTGTGGACTTATAGACCTTGAACTCGCCGTCACCGGTCATAGTAAGGACCTTCTTGAAAGAGTTCTCACCATAGCAGGTCATAGGCACACCTTCCTCCCAAGAGGAACCGAAGCCTTCGCCCTTGAGGAAAGGCCAGTTACCTTCATTTCCATCATAACCTGCCTGTGCGCCGACGGTCGGTGCAGCGGCTGCGCTCCAATCGGTCACATCGAAGGTCGCGGTAAGGTTGCGGTTGGAAGTGACTGCGGTGTGGACGTTGCTATAGGTGATGGCAGCAGTGTAAGTCTTTCCTGCGAGGAAAGTCTGAGCTGCGCTGAGTGAATAGGTCGAGGTGCATCCGCCCCAGGTGGTAACCTTGATGGTAGGGTTGATAGCAGCAGACTCAGGCATAATCACACTGTAGAAAGTCTTGACATTATCCACCGTTGATTCAAGAACCATCTCGCGAGGCGAGCCGGAAGCGATGGCATCTCCCGAAGGGGTAACAGCCGCAGTGGGATATGCGAGGGTACCGGTCTTGTGAACGCCATAAATCTCCACCTTCCTGATAGCATCGTCAGAGGTGTTGGTGATGACATACCTCAGCATTGCGAAGGGGTGATGCAGGTTGAAGGTCACGGTGTTGGGATGCTCAACATCAGCGCCAGGGTGCTGGTCTACCACATCCACCAGGAAATCCTTTGCATAAGCCTCGGATTCGGCAGTAGCCTCGATTTCATAAGTCAGAGCGTGGGACTGATCGAAGTTGTCACGCGCTGTGACATTCTCATAAGGGTACATTGCGAAGAACTTGGTATCGGTGTCGGTACCCATCTGCTCAACACCCCACTTGATGGCGGTTCCGTTGAGAGTTCCGGCTGCTGCGGGTTCTGCGGTAGGCATAGTGGCAACTGTGTAATCGCAGTTGAGGGCGTTGATAGGAGCGCCGGCATAGATGGCCACGTGACCGGAGACTGCGAGAGCGGCCTTGGTCTCGAAAGAGTAGAAGTTGGTCACGCCGAATTTCACGACGCGGGCCTCATCGCTGACGGGGGTCTTAACCTCAGTCTTGTTGCAGGCTGCAAGCACTGCGGCCGCAGCGAGGATTGCTACAAATAACTTTTTCATATTGATTGATATTAACTATTCGAATTTGTAGATATGGAAATCGTGTGTGTCTGTGTAGAAGTGGATCCTGTACTTGCCGGGAGTGTCGATACGGATATTGCTTCCGCTCTGCGTCAGACCCTGGACAAGCTTGCCCTCGGCAGGAATATCCTCCGCCAAAATGAGCAGATCGACGCCCCAGGAATCGCTCCAGTCGGTGGCATCGGCGGCATAACGGATCTTCAGGCCGTGATCGATATCGACCTCCTCTGTGGCGTAGTAGAAATCAACCTCCCAAATGGTCGTGCCGATGCACTTGAACGGGATGTGCTTCTGCCACTCGCCGTCGGAGGTGCCGCCCACTTCGTCGATGTTACCTTCCAGATACCACCATTTTTCAGCGTCGGCGACCACTCCGCCGGTCATAGAGCCGGCATTAACGTTCTCCCAGTCGGTGACAGTGAAGGTGCCAAGCACAGTGCGGTCGGACTGCTCAACCACGTGGCTGCCGTCAAGAGTGATGGAGGCCGTGTAGACCTTGCCGGCTGCGAGCGGCACGCCCGCGGTCAGCGCGAAATTGTACTTCGCGCCCGAAACCATCTCCACGGTCACGGCAGGATTGACGGCCGATGCCTCAGGGGGCACCACCATCATATATTGTGAGTTCGCGACAACTTCTTTGATGGCGAAAGGAGCACCGGAGGAGATCGGGTCTCCGGTAGCGACTACTGCGCCGGAGGTGAACACAATCTTACCGGTGGGATGCACACCGCTGACCTTCACGGCCGCGACATAGTCGTCAGTCTGGTTGTCGATGTTGTAGACCAGCTTCGCGAAGGGGTGCGAGAATGTAAGGGCAACCTTTGCGGGAGTTTCACCCGTGCCGGGAGCCTGAGATGCAGATGCAGTCAGGATCTCATCCAAAGTAGCCATATCATCAGCGTTGTGAAGCGTAAAACCAATGTACTTGTCCGACTCGGTCTCCCCTGACAGATCAAGACCCGGAATATAAGGATAGATTCCAAGGAACTTGGTCGCCTGAGTGGTCTGACCCACACCCCAAAGCAGGGAGTTGGTCTCCACGGGGGCCAGGGTTCCGGCGTTCGCGCCTGTCATCGTCACATTGAACGCGACGTTTTCTTTGTTAATCGGCTCTCCGGCGTAGATGCCGACTTTCTTGCCGCTTGCGATCGGGTCCGCCTTCGTTTCGAGGGAGTAGATGTTCTCCACACTGAAGGACACAGGCCTGGAGGTGTCACCCACATAGGGTTTCATCTCGTCCTTTTTCTGGCAGGATGCCAGAGCGGCGATTGCCGCAAGGGCCAAAAAGAATTTTTTCATATTAGCTATAATTGTTTGATTATTAATTCAATGCAAAGACCACCGAACTGTAGGGCGGGAGGGTGACGATGTTGCCGTCCGGGTTGGCGGTGACGGTCACGCGACCGTTGGCGACGAGGATGGTCTCCGTCGTGGCGTTCTCGCCCGGCCAGCGCTGGACGTTCTGCGTGTAGCTGGAGAAGTTGTGCAGCACGAGCGCTACCTTGCCGTTGTCCACGCATTCGTGCATATACCAGCCGGCCACCTTGCCGTCGAAGCCGCCCATCGTGCGCTCGTCGGGCTCAGGCCAGCCGTCGGCCAGCGCGCGGTTGATGTTGCGGGCATAGCCGAAATGGCGGTAGAGCATCAGCAGGGAGGTCTCGTCCGCCGACTGCGCCTCAACGCTGATCGAAGGCTTGAGCATATCCCAGTCCACCTTGTTCGAAACGCCCCTGACGGCTGCGCTTGACTTGGATTCGGTCCACAGAATCGGCGTGCGGACATATTCGTCGCCGCCGGACTTGGTGCCCCAGTAGCCGAGCTCCTCGCCCTGGTAGATGAACGGACGGCCGGGCGAAGTCAGCAGCACTGCCGCCGCCAGACGGATTTTCGGCTTGTAGTTGCCCAGCGAGGAGGCCGTACGGTCTTCGTCGTGGTTTGCAAGCTTCGGGGTCGCAATCGCGTTCCCGCGCACTCCCTTATGGCCATCCCAACGGTACTTAAGCGAGCCGGGGAAGTTCTGGCCATAGCCTGCGTTGTAGATCGTCTCTCCGTTGAGGCATTTGCACAGATCCCACCAGAACTGGAACTCGAAGAGGGCGGGCAGACCGGCGTAGAACGGCGTGCACTGGCCGTCGCCGCTGAGCACCTCTCCCACCATAAAGATGTTCTCGTCGTCCACTCCGGTGAGGTCGGCGCGCGCGGAAGCGTTGGCTTTGTAGATAGCGTTCGCCGCTTCGTAGAACTTGTTCCAGAAGATAACGTTCTCCGGGCCGTTTTCGTCGGCATAGATGTGCTTCACGGCATCCAGACGGAATCCGTCCACACCCATCTTCAGCCATTTCTCGACTCCGACCATAATGGCCTTGAAGGCCTTGGAGTTCTGGCAGTCAGATGCTGCGCCGTAGTTGAAGTCCACGAACGAGCCCGTGCCGAACTCGGAGTAGTAGTAGTAAATCTCTCCGCCGGGCATCACGATAGTCTGAACCTTGTCCGGATTGTCGTCGGAGTAGAGGATATGCGGCTCGCCAAGTTTCATCTGGTCGCCGGATTTGTTGAAGCCCCACTTGGTCTTGTCGGTCCACTTATCCTGGTTGGTAGTGCGGACCAGGCAGCCCCAGGAGCTGTTGTAATCGAGAATGAGCGTGTATTTGTCCTTCCCGTCGTCCACGAACTGAGAGTAACGGCCGTCGCCCCAGTAGAGGTAGCGGGCGGGGTTGTCGTGCGAACCGGATGTGGTCACTGCGGCCGAGGTCTCGGTGACGGTCATCTTAGGCGCGGAAGCGTTGGTCCAGTCGAGGTCCACTTTGTAGCGCTTCTGACCCTTGCCGCCGACGTTCACGGGGAACCACTTATAGGTGTTGCAACCCCAGGAAGCAGGGACCTGCGCGATCTTGCCGGCCTTCACGTCCGCATCAGGATCCTTCGACAATGAGAAGTAGTCCCAGTAGGCGCTTTCCTTACCCTTGTTGAGCACGTCGAGGAACCATTTGCTCTGATCTCCGGCGTGGTTCATCACGTAGTCCATATAGATGCGGATATTGTGTTTGTGCGCCTCCTTGATGAGGTTCTGGAAATCCGCCTCGGTGCCGTAATGGCTGTTGACCGTCTCGTAGTCGGTGACATCGTAGCCGTGGTAACTCTGCGCAGGCTGCACAGGGCTGAGCCAGAGGGCGGTGACGCCGAGCTGGTCGAAGTAATCCAGGCTCTGGGTCAGGCCGTTGAAGTCGCCCCAGCCGTCGCCGTTGGAGTCCTTGAAGCTGAAGACATTCACCTGATATGTCAGGCCGGAGAGTTTGTCAGCCGGAGAGATGGTGCTGCTGTATTCGCCCGCGAGATAATTGTCGGGCTTGCCGTCGTTTTCGTGGGTCCACGAAGCTCCGGCGGTAAGCACATACGCGATCTTGTTCTCCACCGAGAGGTAAATGTCGTACACCCCGTCTGCGGACACGCTCATATTGCCCGCGCCGGCAGCGAGGCTGATCTTGGTATCAAGCGCTACATTGGTCGCGCCCGTTTCACTGTACTCGCCGCATCCGAGGTTCACGTCCCAGCCGCGGTTCTGACGGAACTTGAACTGCTCGCCGGCAGCTATGCTGACCTCGCGCGCGATCTCCCAGTAACCCTCAGTGTTCATCGGGAAGTCGTAGTCCCAGTTAGTGCCGCCGAGCGTGCCTATGATGGTCCAGCTGCTGGAGCCGAACTTCATCTCGTCGGGCTCGATGCCCTTGCCGCTGACGCCCGGTGCGGACGGATCCTCCACCTGCGTGACGGTTGTTCCGTCCCAGGTGAAGTAGAGCGTATTCATAATGGTGAGGCCGCTCCACAGAGGTTCGGTTTCGTTCTGTGCGGGATGCTGCACTGCGCCGTTGTTGTTCAGGATAAGGTTGACGTTGCCCACGCCGTTGAAGCCGGAGGCCTCCCAGTAGGTCCAGGTGTATTCGCCGATCTGCTTGGTGCCGGAGGCATAGGTGCCGGGCCAGCCGCCGTAGGGCTGAAGCTCGCCCGAACCGACATAGGCATACATATACGGCTTGGTCCAGCTCGAATTGTTCAGCACGTAGATGCGCACGTTCTCGCTCGTCTGCGCGGAGGGAACGGCGTCGCCGTGGGAGAAGGTCGCTCCCGCTTCCTCCACATACAGGAGGCTGTAGGTCGGGTGCAGATAGAGGTCGTAGGTGCCCGCAGCGAGCTTGATGTTTCCGCCGTTTTCGGCAAGGGAGTACCTTACGTCCACGGCCGGCATACCCGCGCCCGCGCCGAGGTTGACCGCCCAATCGGCGCCCTGGCGGAACTTGAATTCCTCGCCCGTGCCGACGGTGATGTCGAATGCCGCGACCCAGCCGTACTCAGGCTCGGCCAGCATCGCGATGTCCTTGCTCCACGTGTCGCCGCCCAGCGAGCCGATCACGCTCCAGGTGGTCTCGCCCGCGAAGTTCGCCTTCGGGATCACGACGGAGGAGTTGTCCTCCTCGGGAACGGTCGGGTCAGTGGGATCCGTAGGGTCTACCGGGTCCGGATCTTCCTTGCCCGACGGGGCCTGCACCACTATCACCTGCGTGCTGGCTCCCGACTGGCCCTTGATGCCGAAGTAGATCGAGGCCGCGCGGTTCGCGTTCTTGATGTTCGGGGCCACGGCCACGGTGAGCGTGGCGTCACCCTCGCCTTCGGCGGGGTCGAGCGTGATCCAGTTAACTCGAAGGTCGCTGAACCACTCGCTGTTCGCCGTGAGCGCTATCTGGGTTGTGTCGCCGTCTCCGGCGATTTTGAGTGTGTCTACGGACGCTGAAATGGAATAAATCTTAGGCGTCTGCTCCCGCTTGCAGGAAGGTATTGCAAATAAGACTGCCGCAAAGGCTACGATCGCCACGAGGGCGATGGATCTTGTTTTACTGGTCATCTTTTTAGTGTCTTCGCCCACGCGTACGGGCACGCCCCGCGCGAGGGTAACTGCAAAATTACTCATTATGCGCGGAAAAACAAAATTGGAGTGTGGGGCGGGGCTGGAGGCAGTTTACACGTATTCCCAGGTGAGGCCGCCTTTGGGCTGCTGGGTGCGAGTGATGCCCGTCATCCACGGACACCTCTTTCAAAAACACCCCCTTTTCGCTAGTGATGTCCGTATTTTAGGGACATCTCTCGCAGTCGGGAACCGTGTGTGGCACTTTGTGTTTGGTTTTCACAGGCATATTCGCCATCTTTGTACTGACCGGGAATTGATAACGATGGTCGGAGGAAGCGAGCAGCATCCCGGTCGGCTTCCGAAGGCCAATAACCAAACAAAAAATTATGGAAACTTCAAGTTCTCCTAAAACAAATCGCATAGGTCCCTATGCAGACATTCTGCTTGACGCATGGTTCAAGCGTGCATTCAAAGAGTACGGCAACGCTGAGCGACTGATGCAACTCTTCATCGAAGCGCTCATCCCAGGTCGAAAAATCAAAAAATTGGAGTACACCTCCGAAGAAAGCACAAATCAGAATCCAGACAAAAAAGGTGTACGAGTGGATGTGGAGTGCGTCGATGAAAACGGCGAGAGATTCGTAGTGGAAGTCCAGCGAGCTCCGCAGGCGGACTTTTTCGATAGGGCCGTTTATGATTCTTCGTTCTCTGTCCAAAGACAACTTGATACTGGGTCACCAGTCTATGGATTCAAGCCTGTCTATTTTATCGGCATTGTGCGCTTCTTACTACATCCGGATGACGATCAATTCCTGCATTCCTACTCGCTTCGCGAGGATGAGTCCGGGAAAATGATGACAGATTCCCTTCGTTTCGTTTTTCTTGAAGTAACCAAGTGCCAGGATCACAAGAATGCATCCTTCGTAGAGAAAATTGGTTATGCTCTTGCAAACATGGCTAAATTCGAGAAGCGTCCCGATGGCTTCGCCGGAGAGTTCTTCGACCTGTTGTTTAATTCGGCCGATATTTCTAACTTCGCGACAGAGGAAAAGATTAAATACGTTAACGATATGACCACGGAAAGAGACGTAAAGAACCAAATAGCCTATGCCAGAAATGAAGGGCGGGAAGAAGGAGAGAAACAAGGCGAGAGAAAAAGCCTCCTCAAAGTCGCCAAGAAACTTAAAAGTCTCGGCACTCCAATAAGTGTAATCTCCGAGGCCACCGGACTCACCGAAACTGAAATTCTTGCGCTATAAAGAAACGGCCCGGGCGAATGTGATGTGACCCCCA